>NZ_PCQC01000010.1:0-224837 GCF_002979955.1 Pseudomonas sp. MYb2 | reverse complement strand
CCAAAAGGCTTTGCCCCGGCGTACGGCACTTCGCTGAGGCTCAGTGTTCCCTCGCTACGGTGTCCATCCGGGGGCATCGCCTACGGTTTGCTTCGCTGCACCTCCTCTCGATGAATGCGGCTTCGCCGCACGGCGCTGCGCGCCTACCCCCGGATGAACACCTACGCTCGGCCTGCCGATGGGGCAAAAGATCAAAAGCCAAAGCCAGATCAAGAGCCAGATCAAGTGCCCCTCACCCTAGCCCTCTCCCGGAGGGAGAGGGGACTGATCCAGGTGTTTGGGCGAGGTACACCGACTTGCGATACCGCGTTGAACGTGGATTTTGAGAGGCCCACCATCGGCCCCCTCTCCCTCCGGGAGAGGGCTGGGGTGAGGGGAAGCACCACCACAAATCCAAAGCCGACCACGCCCCGCTCCTCACCACTCAATAGGCCGAGTGTCAGCTCGCCTGCTCTTGATCTTGATCTGTAAGGCGACGTCGGAAGGCTGAGTGGAGGGATTGATCCGGGGGTGGGAGCGCAGCGACCGTTTGGCGCAGCCAAACACAGCGAGAGGAGGTGCAGCGAAGCAAACCGTAGGCGCTGCGCCCGGATCGATCCCGCAGCGAAGGAACCCCGAGCCCCAGCGAGCGGGCCGCACGTAGGAGCAAGCCCTTTTGGTTACTTTTGGGGCGTTTGCCAAAAGTGACCCGCCGTAAGGGCGGAACCCCAAGCAGCCGTTACCGCAGCAACGGATATGCCCCCCAAACCCAATCAATCAATCAATCAATCAATCAATCAACCGAACGCACACTACTCCGATACATAAACACCAAAGCCAGCGCCAAACAAACCATCGCCAGAATCCGCGAGCCAGAAAGCTCAATCGCCGGGTTGCCGAGCCAACCGAAATTATCGATCAACATCCCCATCCCCAACTGCCCGACAATCACCGCCACCGTCGCCACCGCCGTGCCGACCCGAGGCACCGCGCCAACCATGACAATCATGTACACCACACCAAACAACGCGCCGCTGAGCTGCCACTTCGGCACATCAAGCAACCCCACCGAATGCGCCGGCTCGAAAAACAAAATCAGCAACCCGGTCACCACAGCCCCAACGGCAAACGTCAGCAGACTGCTGCGCAACACCCCAACGGATTCACCCAAACGACCATTGATTGCCGCTTGAACACTCAACACCGCGCCTGCCGCGACTACCACGGCCAACAAAATAATCAGACTCATCATCAACCCCGAGCAATCAGAACAAGTGCCGCCACAATCAACCCCAACGCCAGCCAGCGCTCAGCATTGACCTTCTTGCGCACCGCGCCGAACCAGCCGAAATGGTCGATCAACACACTCTTGCCGACCTGCCCGGAGAGGATCGCGATCATCGTCATGGCGATACCGATGTGCGGCGTGGCCAGCGTCAGGACCACCACGTAGATCGGCCCGAGAAAGCCGCCGATCAACTGCCAGCGCGGCAACGTGTTCAGCGCCGGGCCTTTCTGCGGGCCGGCGAATAGAAGCAGCAAAAACAGAATCGCCGAGCCCACACCAAAGATGCTCAACGTCGCCCACAGGTGCCCGACCTGCACACCCAACGGCCCGAGCAATCCCGCCTCCACCGACAAGCCCATGCCCGCCAGGATCACCAGCGGCAGCAGCAACAAGCGCAACCACGACCTCGCCACCGGCGCTTCAACAGCCACTTCATCCAATGTTTGCATAACCAACTTCCACAGATTAACGATGGCGCGGATTATCGGCTGGTGTCGCTGTGCAATAAATGGGAGCATCCGGACAACACCTTTGCGCAACACGCACAGCAGGGCAAACCATGCACGGGCTCAACGAACTCGGATTCAAGGCACTACGACTGTTTGTCGCGGTGCTCGACCACGGCAGCTTTTCCGAAGTCGCACGCCGCGAAGGCGTGGCGCCCTCGTCGATCTCGCGGCAGATCCAGTTGATGGAGCAGGCGCTCAATCAGCAATTGCTCTACCGCCACACCCGCGCCGTCACACCGACCGAGGCCGGGCGCATGCTCGGCCATCATGCGCGGCTGGTGCTGGTGCAATTGGAGGAAGCCGAACAGGCCTTGCAGGAACAGCAAAGCGAACCCACAGGCCTCGTGCGGATCAACGCCCCGGTGGTGTTCGGCCAGCGCCACCTCACCCCGTGGCTCGGCCAGTTGTGCACGCGCTACCCAAAGCTGCAACTGGATATCCAACAGACCGACCATTATGTCGACCCGTTGCAGGAAGGCGCGGACTTGCTATTTCGCATCGGCGCGCTGCACGACTCGAGCATGCAGGCGCGGATTCTGGCGCCGCACCGTTTTCAGGTCGCCGCCAGCCCGGCCTATCTCAAGCACCACGGCACACCGCAACACCCCGACGACCTCACCCAGCACCAGTGCCTGGCCTACAAAGGCGCGGCCGGTCTGCAGCGCTGGTTTTTCCGCCGCGAGGGCGAGGACTGGACGCCCTACTCGGTCAAAGGCCCGATCACCGGTAACCACGCCGACACCCTGACCCAAGCCGCCGAGCAAGGTTTGGGGCTGGTGATGTTTCCGTCGTGGTTGATTGGTGAAGCGGTGCGTGAAGGCACGCTGGTGCCGGTGCTGGGGGAGTATCAGGTGTCGAACAGCCTGGAGCCGCAGCAGATTGCAGTGCTGTGGCCGGGGAGCCGGAGGTTGTCGGTGAAGGTGCGCACGGTGATTGATTTCTTTGTCGAATGCTTTGGTGAAGTGCCCTATTGGGATCTTCCCTAAAAGCTGAAAATCAAAAGCCCCTCACCCTAGCCCTCTCCCCGAGGGAGAGGGGACTGACCGAGATGTCTCGCGCCTTACATCGACCTGAAATATCGAGTCGATTATGGATTCACAGCAGAGCTTTCAGGTCGGCGCATTTCTGCAAATATCCCCCAATCAGTCCCCTCTCCCTCGGGGAGAGGGTTAGGGTGAGGGGCTTTTCAAGCGGTCAGATACGGAACTGGCCAACCAGTTTTCCCAACCGCTGCCCAAGCTCCGCCAAACTACGCGAAGTCTGCGCACCCAACTGCGTTTCATCGGCGACGTTATCCACCGCCACCGCAATCTGATGCACGCTGCGGTTGATCTCTTCGGCCACCGCCGTCTGCTCCTCAGCCGCACTGGCAATCTGCGCGTTCATCGAGTTGATCGTCGCAATCAACGATGCCATCGCATCCAGCGAAGCGCCGGCCTGATTGGCTTGTTGCGAAGTGCCGTCACCGGCCTCGCTGGAACGGCGCATCGCCTCGACCGCTTGCTGGGTGCCAGCCTGCAAGCGATCGATCATGCCCTGAATTTCCTGCGTGCTGATCTGCGTGCGACTGGCCAACGCCCGCACCTCGTCCGCGACTACGGCAAAGCCGCGTCCGGCCTCACCAGCGCGCGCTGCTTCAATCGCGGCGTTCAGCGCCAGCAGGTTGGTTTGCTCGGCAATCGAACGAATCACCCCGAGCACACCGACAATCGACGTCACGTCCTGCTGCAGGCTGTCGAGCGAGACACCGCTGCTGCGAATGTCATCGACCAAGGCATGAATCTGCTTGATGCTGCCAGCCACCACGCGTTTGGCGCTCTGGCCTTCTTCGTCGGTCTGCTGGGCGGCGACGGCGGCGTTCTGTGCGCTCTTGGCGACTTCCTGCGCGGCGGCGGACATTTCATTGATCGCCGTGGCGACCTGGTCGGTTTCGTGGCGTTGACGCTCCATCGCCTGATCCGAGCGCTGCGCCTGATCCGATACCTGCGTCACCAGCCCGGTGAGTTGCGTGGTCATTTCGGTGATCTGCCGCACCAGGCCGTGGATCTTGTCGACGAAGCGATTGAACGAACCGGCCAGTTCGCCGAGTTCATCCTGGCTGGTGATGTTCAAGCGGCGGGTCAGATCGCCCTCGCCTGCGGCGATGTCGTCGAGGTTGGCTTTCATCAGGGTCAACGGACGCAGAATGGTATTGGCCAGCAGCATCCCCGCCGCCGCGATCACCAACAGCACCACCACTGCCACGCCGACGATGCTCAGCACCACGCCTTGCATGCGTTCCTGCACTTGTGCTTCGACCTGTGCGACTTGCGCTTCAATGCCGTCGAGGTTGACCGAGGTGCCGACTGCCATGTCCCACTTCGCCAGGTATTCGGTGTAGCCGAGTTTCGGCACCAGTACCTTGGCATTGCCAGGCAGTGGCGAGCTGTACTGCAGATAGTGCGTGCCGTCCTTCGCCACTTTCACCAGCCCGAGATTGACGTAAACGCCGTTCGGATCGCGGTTGTCCTTGAAGCTTTTGCCCACGCCTTCGGGGTCATTGGCCTTGAACAGGCGCACGGTCTCGGAGTCGTAGCCGAAGAAGTAGCCGTCCTTGCCGTAGCGAATACCCGAAAGCAACTTGATCGCCTGCGCCCGCGCCTCGTTGTCACCCGGCGCGGCCGCGTCGTACAGCGGTTTGATCGTGGTCATGGCCACGGCGACGTAACTTTGCAGAGTGGCTTTGGCATCGCCGAGCAGGCGCTCGCGGGTCTGTTCGACCTCTTTGTGCGCTTGTTCCTGGAGGATGAACAGCGTGGTCAGGCTGATGACCAGCGCAAAGAGCAATACCGGTAGAACGGCAAGGGACAGGACTTTAGCCTTGAGGCTCAGGCGCATTGTGGGAGCTCACTCTTTTGATTTTATTGGCGTGGTTAAAGGCTTTAACGGCACGCCAGATCAAAAGTTGAGCTTCGGTATGAGGATCGTTCCCACGCTCTGCGTGGGAATGCAGCCCCGGACGCTCTGCGTCCAACAACTTGACGCAGAGCGTCACAAGAGGCATTCCCACGCAGAGCGTGGGAACGATCACCCGCGGGGTTCAGAGAACCATCGCGGCCACCCAGCCGAATGCCAGCAGCGGCAGGTTGTAGTGCAGGAACGTCGGCACCACGGTGTCCCAGATATGGTGATGCTGGCCGTCGATGTTCAGGCCGGAGGTCGGGCCGAGGGTCGAGTCCGAAGCCGGCGAACCGGCATCACCCAATGCGCCAGCGGTGCCGACGATGCACACGATCGCAATCGGGCTGAACCCCAGCTGCACGCACAACGGCACGAAAATCACCGCCAGGATCGGTACGGTCGAGAAGGACGAGCCGATGCCCATGGTCACCAGCAAACCCACCAGCAACATCATCAACGCGCCGATGCCCTTGCTGTGATTGATCCATGCTGCCGAGGCTTGCACCAGCGTCTGCACTTCCCCGGTGGCTTTGATCACTTCACCGAAACCGGAAGAGGCGATCATGATGAAGCCGATCATCGCCATCATCTTCATGCCTTCGGTGAACAGATCATCGGTCTCGCGCCACTTGACGATACCGGAGGCCGAAAAGATCAAGAAGCCGACCAGCGCCCCGATAATCATCGAGTCCAGCAGCAACTGCACAATAAACGCGGCGGCAATCGCCACCCCGGCAATCGCCAGGCTCAGCGGGTTGTACTGCACTGCGACCTGTTCGACCTGCTCGATTTTCGCCAGGTCATACACGCGCTTCTTGCGATAGCTGATAAAGGCAATGCCCAGCCCGACCAACATGCCGAACGCCGGAATGCCCATGGCGTGGGTGACATTGATGCCGCTGATGTCGACGCCGCTGCGCGCAACATTCGCCAACAGAATTTCGTTGAGAAAGATGTTACCGAAGCCTACCGGGAGAAACATGTACGGCGTGATCAGGCCGAACGTCATCACACAGGCGATCAAGCGGCGGTCAAGTTGCAGCTTGGTCAGTACATATAAAAGCGGCGGCACCAGCAGCGGAATGAACGCAATGTGGATCGGCAGGATGTTCTGCGAAGCGATCGCCACCACCCACAACAGGCCGATCAGCAGCCATTTGACACTGCCGCCGCCGGTCGCATGCTGGCGATCAACCATGGCCAACGCCTTGTCGGCCAGCGCATGGGCCAGGCCAGACTTGGCAATCGCCACGGCGAAAGCGCCGAGCAACGCGTAGGACAACGCCACGGTGGCGCCGCCGCCCAAGCCGCTGTTGAAGGCCTTGAGCGTGGCGTCGATACCCAGACCACCGGTCAGGCCGCCGACCAGCGCGCCAACGATCAAAGCGATCACGACGTGCACGCGGGACAGGCTGAGAATCAGCATGACGCCGACTGCCGCTATGACTGCATTCATTTCATTTCCTCGAAAAACACTGCGGTGGAAAACCGACCGCCAGACAGAATGAGTCCGCCAATCTTAATCGGCGGATTTGCAAAGAGGGTCTTATTAGAAGGGCGCGCACTGTGCCGCAGCGAACTCCCCTTGTCAAAGCCACGCCCCTGTAGGAGCTGCCGAAGGCTGCGATCTTTTGATGTTGTTTTTAAAGGCAAGATCAAAAGATCGCAGCCTTCGGCAGCTCCTACAGGGTCAACCTGTGGCAATTGTGTTTCAAGGATAAAGAAAGCCGATTTGCGGCCGTTACAGTGCAAAGTCTCAGATATTTATCGAATAAGGACGTCTCCATGTCGCTCAGACAACTTTCCATCCAATGGAAAATCACCTTGCTCGCCGGGCTCTGCCTGGCCGGTATCGTGACCCTGTTGGTCGGTCTATCGCTGTATCGCATGGAGCACAGTTCCGAACTGGTAAAAGCTTCGAGCATGGAAATGCTCACCGAGTCGGCGCAAGCGCGCATCGAGTCGCAAGGTGAAGTGCAGGCCGCCGGCATTCGCCAGCAGTTCATGGACGCCTATCAGTACGGCCACGGTTTCTCGCGGCAGGTGCTGTTCCTGCGCGAACAGGCCGAGAAGCGTTTCCTCGATGCCTTCGACCTGCGCGAAGACATGACCCGTCAGGTCAAATCGGCGCTGCAAGCCAACCCGGACTTGCTCGGCCTGTCGCTGGTGTTCGAAGCCAACGCGCTGGACGGCAAGGACGAACTGTTTGCCGGCCAGGCTGAACTGGGCAGCAACGACAAGGGCCGTTTCGCGCTGTACTGGTCGCAGCCGACCCCGGGCAAAGTCACCTCGATGGCGTTGCCGGAAAGCGATATGGCCGACACCAGCACCGGCCCCAGCGGGCAGGCGGCCAATGCCTGGTTCACCTGCCCGCGCGCCACGCTCAAGCCATGTGTGATCGAACCGTACTTCTATGTCATCGACGGCCACAACGTGCTGATGACCAGCATCGTTTTCCCGCTGATGGTCAACGGCAAAGTCATCGCCTCGCTGTCGGTGGATATCAACCTCAACAGCCTGCAAGCGATCAGCCAGAGCGCGAGCAAAAAGCTCTATGACGGCCAGACCGCCGTGAGCATCATCAGCCCCGCCGGTCTGCTCGCCGGTTACAGCCCGGACGCGAGCAAATTGAGCCAGCGTCTGGATGCCGTCGACAAAGTCAGCGGTGCCGAGTTGCTGAGCAAGCTCGCCTCCAGCAGCAGCGTCAGCAGCCTGCACAGCAACGGCCAGTTGAAAGTGCTCTCGCCGTTCCAGCCGATACCGGGCGGCCCGGCGTGGGGCGTGTTGCTCGATGTGCCTGAGAAAGTCCTGGTCAGCCGCGCCGAAGCGCTCAAGCAACAACTGGACGCGAGCAATAATTCCGGCACGTTGATCGAATTGAGCCTTGGCGTGCTGGCTGCGTTGATCGGCCTGTTGCTGGTGTGGCTGATGGCGCGCAGCGTGACCAAACCGATTCTCGGCGTGGCGCACATGCTCGAAGACATCGCCAGCGGCGAAGGCGATCTGACCCGCCGGCTGGCCTACGACAAGCAGGACGAACTCGGGCAATTGGCCGGTTGGTTCAACCGCTTCCTCGACAAGTTGCAGCCGATCATCGCCGAAGTGAAACGTTCGGTGCAGGATGCGCGCAACACCGCCGACCAGTCTTCGGCCATCGCCACCCAGACCAGCGCCGGCATGGAGCAGCAATACCGTCAGGTCGATCAGGTGGCCACCGCGTCCCACGAAATGAGCGCCACCGCGCAAGACGTCGCGCGCAGTGCTGCACAGGCCGCCGAAGCCGCCAAGGATGCCGATCGCGCCACCCGTCAGGGCCTGACCGTGATCGACCGCACCACCGCCAGCATCGACACCCTCGCCGCCGACATGAGCGCGGCGATGGTGCAGGTCGAAGGTCTGGCCGCCAACAGCGAGAAGATCGGCGCGGTGCTGGAAACCATCCGTGCCATTGCCGAACAGACCAACCTGCTGGCGCTCAATGCGGCGATCGAAGCGGCCCGTGCCGGTGAAGCCGGACGTGGTTTTGCCGTGGTCGCCGACGAAGTGCGCAACCTCGCCCGCCGCACCCAGGAATCGGTGGAAGAAACCCGCCAGGTCATCGAGCAATTGCAGAGCGGCACGCAGGATGTGGTCGGTTCGATGGGCAACAGCCATCGTCAGGCCCAGGGCAGCGTCGAACAGGTGGGCCAGGCGGTGACCGCGCTGCGCCAGATCGGTGATGCGGTGACGGTGATCAGCGACATGAACCTGCAGATTGCCAGCGCCGCTGAAGAGCAGAGTGCGGTGGCCGAGGAGATCAATAACAACGTGGCGACGATTCGTGACGTGACCGAGTCGTTGTCCGGGCAGGCGAATGAGTCGGCGCGGGTGAGTCAGTCGCTCAATAGTCTGGCGAATCAGCAGCAGCGTTTGATGGATCAGTTTCGCGTTTGATTCAAAGGTTGCGGGGTGTCAGCTGGATTCCCCCCTCACCCCAGCCCTCTCCCCCCAAGGGGGGCGAGGGGGAAAGGGAGCCGATCTCCATGTCATTCAAAACCTGAGTTCGACTCGGTATCTCCGGTCACGGGGAGGCTTTCAAGACCTGAGCTCACCCGGCATCTCCGGTTATCGGAAGGCTTTCAAAACCTGAGTTCGACTCGGTATCTCACGTCGGCGTACCTCTCCCAAACAACTCGGTCAGTCCCCTCTCCCTCTGGGCGGTCCGACGTTTCGGGAGGGTTAGGGTGAGGGGCTTCTAAAGGTTCACCGCCGAGGCAACTCGATCACCACCTTCAAGCCGCCCCACTCACTCTCTCCCAACACCAGCAACCCGCCCCAGGTCTCGACAATATCGCGGACAATCCCCAGCCCCAGGCCATGCCCGTGGGTCTGCTCATCCAGCCGCGTGCCCCGGCTGAACACCTCAGTGCGCTGCTCTTCAGGAATCCCCGGGCCGTCATCTTCCACGCTCAAGGCAAAGCCGTCCGTACGTTCGATCACGCTCAGGCGCACTTCGGCATCCGCCCACTTGCAAGCGTTGTCCAACAGATTGCCGAGCAACTCGAGCAAATCCTCACGATCCCACGGCAGCTGCTGCCCTGCCGGCGCGACATAACTCAACGCCAGATGCTCGCCATGAATCATGTTCAGCGTGGCCAGCAATCCCGGCAACTCCGCATCACAATCGAACAACGCACCGGGTAGCGCATCACCGGACAATCGTGCCCGATTGAGCTCGCGATTGAGCCGCTGCTGCACCTGTTCCAGTTGTTCCTTGAGCAGCTTGCGCAGTTCAGGATGGGCATCGAGTTTTTCGCTGGAGGCCAGGCTCAACAGCACCGCCAACGGCGTTTTCAGCGCATGCCCAAGATTGCCCAAGGCATTGCGTGAACGCTTGAGGCTGTCTTCGGTGTGCGCGAGCAAATGGTTGATCTGCGCCACCAACGGTTCCAGCTCCACCGGCACTTGATCGTCCAGCTGTGAACGCTGACCCTGCTGCAATTGCGCGATCTGTTCGCGAGCCTTCTCCAGTGGGCGCAAGGCGCGTCGCACGGTCAATCGCTGCAAGAACAGAATCAACAACAATGCCGCCAGACCGAGCCCTAGGCCGATCTGACGCATGCGCTGGAAGCTCTCGTTGACCGGCGTGTAATCCTGCGCGACGCTGATCGAGATCGACTGGCCCAGTCGCCGATAGTCCGAACGCAGCACCAGCAACTGCTGTCCGTCCGGCCCCAACTGCAGATTGCTGTGCAGCCCGGGATGATCCAGCAGCGGCAGATCCTGATCCCACAACGAGCGCGAACGCCAATGACTGTCGGCAAAATCGATGCGGAAGTAATGCCCGGAAAACGGTCGCTGATAAGCCGGCGACAAATGTCGTTCATCCAGTTGCAAACCGTTCGGGCCACGCACCAGTGCCACCAGCAGACTTTCGCTGTCGTTGCGCAGACCGGCTTCGAGGTAGCGCTGCAAACCGACCTCGAACAGCCACAGACTGGTTTGCGCCAGCACCACGCCGACGATCACCATCACGCTGATCAAGCCCAGGCTCAAGCGGCGCTGGATTGACCTCACGAAGCTTGCCCGCCGAACAGGTAACCCTGGCCGCGACGGGTTTCGATCACGCTTTTGCCGAGCTTGCGGCGCAGGTGATTGACATGCACTTCGAGAACGTTGGAGTCACGTTCGGTTTCACCGTCATAAAGGTGTTCGGCGAGATGGCTTTTGGAAAGGATCTGCTCAGGGTGCAGCATGAAATAGCGCAGCAGGCGGAATTCGGCAGCGGTCAGCTGGATGTCGGCACCATCGCGAATGACGCACTGGCGGCCCTCGTCCAGATGCAACCCGGCAGACTTCAGCGTCGGTTGATTGGCCTGGCCCTTGGAGCGGCGCAACAGCGACTGAATGCGCAAGTACAACTCTTCAGGATGGAACGGTTTGGTCAGGTAATCATCGGCACCGGCCTTCAGCCCTTCGATGCGCTCGGCCCAGGAGTCGCGTGCGGTGAGGATCAGCACCGGGATCGCCAAACCGTTGGCACGCCATTGGGCCAGCACTTCAAGCCCCGGCACCCCGGGCAGGCCGAGGTCGAGAATGATCAGGTCATACGGCTCGCTGCTGCCCTGATACAACGCATCACGACCGTCCGCCAGCCAATCCACCGCATAGCCTTGGCGTTGCAGGCCGGCGAGCAGTTCGTCAGCCAGCGGTACGTGGTCTTCCACCAATAGCAAACGCATCGATCAATCTTCCTTGTCTTTCACAAGTTCGCCGGTAGCGGCCTTCAGGTGCAGCTCGCGGGCCACGCCTTCGGCAGTCAGCAATTCAACTTCATAAATATAGATATCGTGTTTTTCTTCCAGCTCGACTTCCAGCAGCTTCGCGCCGGGATAGCGATCCATCGCCTGCTGCAGCACTTGCTCCAGCGGCAGGATCACGCCCTGCTTGCGCAGATTGAGGGCTTCGTCCGGACCGAGGTCGCGGGCCATCGCCGTCGAGCAAAACAACACCAGCACCCACGCCGTGCGGCGGGTGGCGCGAACATTAACCTTCATTACGTATCCTGATGATCCTTGAGAACCTGCCCGGTCACCGCGTCTAATTCCAGATCCCATTCCAGCCCCTGCGGGTCACGTACCTCGATCTGGTAGATGTACTTGCCGTACTGTTCTTCCAGCTCGGTATCGGTGATCGTCGAGCCCGGATGTTTGCTCAGCGCGGTGGCATTGAGCTTCTCGAAGGAGACGATAGTACCAGCGTCGCGCAGACGCAGGGCCTCATCAGGGCCGAGATCGCGGGCGTGAACGGTGCTGGCAGTGAAGCCGATGATCGCGGCAATGGACAGGGCAGTCAGGGTTTTCATGGTGTCTCCGTATTTTTTATGTGCAGCTTTACGGTGGGCACCTTAGCGATTTGAACTTAACTGAAACTGAATTGCCATCATTGCTCCAGCTCAACATATATCCCCATGTAGGAGTGAGCCTGCTCGCGATAGCGGTGTGTCAGTTAGCACTTATTTGACTGATAAACCGCTATCGCGAGCAGGCTCACTCCTACAAGGTTTTGTAACATGTGCTTATAATTGTTCGCTTGCTAACGATTGAGACCGGTATGACCGCCATCCACATCAAATTCCCCGCCCTCACCCTCAAGGCCGGCCCGCGTGCCATGGCGCGGATTCGGGCGCAGGGCCTGAACGCTGCCGATGTCGGCACCCTGCCCGGCGCCGCTGGTGGGCCGAAGGCTTTGGGCATTCAGGGACTGGATCTGGCATTGTTCGGTGAATGGCTGCCGGGCGCGCCGCGCGAGCGTTCGCTGATCGGTGCCTCGGTCGGCTCCTGGCGTTTTGCGAGTGCCTGCCTGCCGAATGCCGCAGAGGGTATCCGCCGTCTCGGCCAGCTGTACGCCGAGCAGAATTTCAATAAAGGCGTGACCATGGCCGAGATCAGCCAGAGCTCACAGCGCATGCTCAATGACCTGCTCGATGGCCGCGACGAGAGCATCCTCAGCAACGCCGATTACCGTCTGAACATCATGGTGGTGAAAAGTCAGGGTCGCTTGGCCGATGACCATCGCGGTCGCCTCGGGTTGGCGCTAGGGTCGGTGATTGCCGACAACCTGCGCGGTCGCGCACGGCTGTCGCGGCACTTCGAACGGCTGATCATCCACGACCCGCGCTTGGCGCCGCCGGTCAACGCACTCAACGATTTCCCGTCGCGTTTCGTCACGCTCAATGCCGGTAACTTGCGCCAGGCCCTGCTGGCCTCGGGTTCGATTCCGATGGTCATGGAAGGCGTGCGTGATCTGCCGGGCGCCGGTGCGGGAACCTTCCGCGACGGTGGCTTGCTCGACTACCACCTCGACTTGCCCTACAGCGGCGACGGCATCGTGCTCTATCCGCACTTCACCGACCGGGTGGTTCCCGGCTGGTTCGACAAGACCCTGCCGTGGCGCAAGGCCTCGGTGGAGCGCCTGCAGGACGTGCTGTTGCTCGCGCCATCAAAGGAATATCTGGCACGCCTGCCCTACGGCAAACTGCCCGACCGTAACGACTTCAAGCGCTTCATGGGTGATGCGCCGAGCCGGCAGAAATACTGGCACGCGGCGATGGACGAGAGCCGGCGCCTGGGCGATGAGTTCCTCGAACTGACTGCCAATGGTCGCCTCGCCGAGCGCTTGCTGACCCTTTAGTCAGCACGGTCAAAGACAAGCTGGTAAACTCGCCGCCTGCCCGAATCGCTGCGGCGAACGCCATCTGAACAGAGCCGAAATTACCGTGGAAATCTTCAAAGAGTTTACCTTCGAATCCGCCCACCGCCTGCCGCACGTCCCGGACGGCCACAAGTGCGGACGTCTGCACGGTCACTCGTTCAAAGTGGCGATTCACCTCAGCGGCGACCTCGATCCGCACACGGGCTGGATCCGTGACTTCTCGGAAATCAAGGCGATCTTCAAGCCGCTGTACGAGCGTCTGGATCACAACTACCTGAACGACATTCCTGGTCTGGAAAACCCGACCAGTGAAGTGCTGGCCAAATTCATCTGGAATGAAATGAAGCCCTTGCTGCCGGAACTGAGCGCGATCCGTATTCACGAAACGTGCACCAGCGGTTGTATCTATCGCGGTGAATAACGCATCGCGAATTGCCTCTTGTAGGAGTGGTGTTTTGCCAGAGAACAGCCTTCACGGCTGTTTTTTTACGCCTATGCTTTTTGGCTCCCACCCGCCAAGAGGACAGGCCCATGACAGACTGGCTGCTGGATCAGGTCTTTGACTTCAACGGCCGACAGATACGCTACGCCATACGCGGCGACGGCCCGCCGCTGGTGTTCGTGCATGGCACGCCCTTCTCGTCCTGTGTGTGGCATCGGATCGCGCCGCACTTTTTCGCCACGCATCGCGTGCATTACTTCGACCTGCTGGGCTATGGACGCTCCGAGCAACCCGACGCCGATGTCTCCCTCGGCGTGCAAAACCAACTGTTGGCGCAGTTGCTCGACCACTGGAATATTAAAAATCCCGACGTCGTCGCCCACGACTTCGGCGGTGCCACCGTGCTGCGTGCGCATCTGCTCAACAACAAGGATTACCGCAGCCTGACGCTGATCGATCCGGTGGCATTGTCGCCGTGGGGTTCACCGTTCGTGCAGCATGTGCGTCAGCATGAAGCGGCGTTCAGCGGCCTGCCCGATTACATCCAGCGCGCCATCGTGCCGACTTATATTCGCGGGGCGATCCACCGGGATATTCCTGATGACGAACTCGCGCCCTACGTGCGGCCGTGGCTCGGTGATCCGGGGCAAGCGGCGTTCTATCGGCAGATTGCGCAAATGGACGAGCGCTATACCCGTGAGGCCGAAAGTTTGTACCCGACGACTCGCTGCCCAGTGCAGATTCTCTGGGGCGAAGAAGACCAGTGGATTCCCATCGAGCGTGGCCGCGCATTGCACCAAATGATCCCCGGCTCGCAATTCCACGCCATCGCCAACGCCGGCCACCTCGTTCAGGAAGATGCCCCCGAAGCCATCGTTGCCGCCCTGATGCGCTTCCTCTGACAGGCCCCAAATGCCCCTGACACCGATCGTTCCCACGCTCTGCGTGGGAATGCCTCAACGGACGCTCCGCGTTCGGCTTTGGAGTGGGACGCGGAGCGTCCCGGGCTGCATTCCCACGCAGAGCGTGGGAACGATCTAAAAGATCGCAGCCTTCGGCAGCTCCTACATTGGGCTTTAGCGTGTTCAGGTGCACTGTTTTCGCGCCGACTGGCGTGTCTCGTCTATACATAACCCGCGCCATCCGGCATTTGGCACGACCACTGCAACCCTCCCCCGCGTCTCCTCTATTCCAGCAAGGACCGCCCCATGACGCAGCACGCTCCCGGCAACGATTACCCCCTCAGCGAAGTCCCCATGCATGCGCGCAAAGGCCTGGCCTCCACGGCGATGGTGTTACTGGGCTTCACGTTTTTCACCGCGACCATGTTTGCCGGCGGCAAGCTCGGCGTGGCGTTTGGTTTCGCCGAGATGATGGCGGTGATCATCGTCGGCAACCTGCTGCTGGGTCTTTACGCGGCAGGCCTCGGCTACATCGCCTTCAAGAGCGGCCTCAACTCGGTCCTGATGGGGCGCTTCTGCTTCGGCGAAGTCGGCAGCAAACTCAGCGACCTGATTCTCGGATTCACCCAGATCGGTTGGTACGCCAGGGGCACCGCGACCGCCGCAGTGGTGCTTGGCAAATCTTTCGATCTTAACGAAGGCACGGTACTCGGCTTGATGGTGCTGTTCGGTCTGGTGTTCTGTGCCACCGCGTACGTCGGTTATCGCGGGCTGGAGATTCTTTCGTACATCGCGGTGCCGGCGATGATGTTGCTGCTGATGCTTTCGATGTGGGTGGCGACGGTGAAAGTCGGTGGTTTCGAGGGTTTGCTCAGCGTCGTGCCAAGCGGTTCGCTGGACTGGTCAACCGCGATCACCCTGGTGTTCGGCACCTTCGTCAGCGGCGCCACGCAAGCAACCAACTGGACACGTTTTTCGCGCTCGGCAAAAGTCGCGGTGCTGGCCAGCCTGATCGGTTTTTTCATCGGCAATGGCCTGATGGTGCTGATCGGCGCCTACGGCGCCATCGTCTATCAACAACCGGACGTGGTTGAAGTGCTGCTGTTGCAAGGTTTCGCCATGGCCGCGATGGCCATGTTGCTGCTGAACATCTGGAGCACCCAGGACAACACCATCTACAACTTCGCCGTCGCCGGTTGCAACCTGCTGCGCACTGGCCGGCGCAAGACCGTGACCCTCGCCGGCGCAGTGATCGGCACCCTGCTCGCCTTGCTGGGCATATACGACATGCTGGTGCCGTATCTGATTCTGCTCGGCACGGTGATTCCGCCGATTGGCGGGGTGATCATGGCGGACTTTTTCTACCGCTGGCGCGGGCACTATCCGCGTTTGGCCGACGCACGGTTGCCGGCGTTCAACTGGCCGGGGCTCGGGGCCTACGCGGTCGGTACCGTTGCCGCATTCAACTCGCCGTGGGTCGCGCCGCTGGTAGGGATCGCTGCTGCCGCGCTAACGTATGTCATCGTCACCGGCGTGCTCGGCGCTCGTAGCGCGGCCGCGCCACTACAAGACTTATAAAAAAGGATTCGCCTGATGCACATCATCAACGCCCGACTGCGCAACCAGGAAGGTTTGCACCAATTGCACCTTGAAGACGGCCTGATCCGCAGCATCGCCCGGCAGACCGAAGCGCCGACGCTGGGCCCGGAAGACCTCGACGCCGGCGGCAATCTGGTGGTGCCGCCCTTCGTCGAGCCGCACATTCACCTCGACGCCACCCTCACCGCTGGCGAGCCGCGCTGGAACATGAGCGGCACGCTGTTCGAAGGCATCGAGTGCTGGGGCGAGCGCAAGGTCACCATCACCGAAGAAGACACCAAGACCCGCGCCAAGAAAACCATTCAGACCTTGGCAGCGCACGGCATTCAGCACGTGCGCACCCACGTCGATGTCACCGACCCGCAACTCACCGCACTGAAAGCCATGCTCGAGGTGCGTGAGGAAAGCCGCCACCTGATCGACCTGCAAATCGTCGCGTTCCCGCAGGAAGGCATCGAGTCGTTCCGCAATGGCCGCGAGCTGATGGAAGAATCGATTCGTATGGGCGCGGACGTGGTTGGCGGCATTCCGCATTTTGAGTACACCCGCGATCAGGGCGTCAGTTCGGTGAAGTTTTTGATGGATCTGGCCGAGCGCACCGGTTGCCTGGTCGACGTGCATTGCGACGAGACCGACGATCCGCATTCACGCTTTCTCGAAGTGCTCGCCGAGGAAGCGCGCAGCCGCGATATGGGCGCGCTGGTCACCGCCAGCCACACCACGGCGATGGGATCCTACGACAACGCCTACTGCGCGAAACTGTTTCGTCTGCTCGGGCATTCCGGGATCAGTTTTGTCTCCTGCCCGACCGAAAGCATTCACCTGCAAGGGCGCTTCGATAACTTCCCGAAACGCCGTGGCGTCACCCGTGTGAACGAGTTGCTCGAAGCCGGGATGAACGTGTGTTTCGGCCAGGATTCCATCGTCGATCCGTGGTATCCGCTGGGCAACGGCAACATCCTGCGCGTGCTCGAGGCCGGGCTGCACATCTGTCACATGCTCGGCTATCGCAATCTGCAAAGTGCGCTGGATCTGGTCACCGACAACAGCGCCAAAGCCATGCATCTGGGCGAACGTTACGGGCTGGAACAGGGGCGCCCGGCGAATCTGTTGATTCTGTCGGCGGACAGCGATTACGAGGTGATCCGTAGTCAGGGCTTGCCGCTGTATTCGATTCGCGCAGGCAAAGTGCTGATGAAACGGCAGATGCCGGTGGTGGAGTTCGTCTAAGGTGAAGAGACCGGCGTCGCAATGACGCCGGCAACCCCCTGCGATGGATGCTCCTTCAGGCTGAAGTTCGTGCGTAGTTGATCAGCCGCCATCCTCATTTTCTTGAGGATTACCCCATGAACAACCAACCCTCGCCCATGGCCTCGCTGTACCACGAAGGCCGACAGACCTTTACCGAACTTGTACCCGATGGCGGCGCTCGCCTCGACGCACTGTTTCACACCGTGCCCGCGCTGGGTGAATTGGCGGTTGGCGTGGTCTACGGGCATTTGCACGCCCGCCCCGGCCTCGACCCGCGCTTGAGGGAAGCGGTTTCGTTTGCCGCAATCGTTGCGTCAGGCATGGTCGGCCCGCCATTGAGTGTGCACCTCAAGACAGGACTGGCTTCGGGGTTGGCGCCCGGTGAAATGACCGAAGTGCTGTTGCAAGCCTCGGCATTCGCGGGGTTTCCTCGGGCGGTGAGTGCGGCGGAACAACTCAATCGGCTGTTCGACGAGGCCGGGCTGGCATCACCGCCTGCACCGACGCCGCGAGCATTGCTGCGGTTGACGGTGCAGGGTGATCAGGTGGGGTCGGTGACGTTGTTCAAGGCTCACTGACGAGGTGAATTTGCGGGCCCCATCGCTGGCAAGCCAGGCTTCCACAGGGTTTTGGGGGGAACACATGATTCGTGTCCACCTATGAACCCTTGCAGGAGTGAGCCTGCTCGCGATTGCGGTGAGTCAGGCAGCATATGATTTGAAGGGTAGCCCGCTATCGCGAGCAGGCTCACTCCTACAGTGGATTATTGGCATACCGAGTTTTTGTGTTCAGCACAAAACCCTGTGGGAGCCTGGCTTGCCAGCGATGGCGGTTTCGAATTCAGCCGATCAACCGCGCCGTACCAAACAACCTGACACGCACCCGCTCGCCATCAATTTCTTCCAGCAGAATCGGTGCCGTGCCACCGGGCATGACCACCTGCACTTCTCCTGCTTCGACCCAACCCAGGCGCCATGCCGCAGACGCTACCGCACTGGCGCTGGTGCCTGATGATGCGGTCGGCCCCTCGCCACGTTCGAAGACTCGCGCGATGATTCGCTGCGCAGACTCACGAACCGCCCATTGCAGATTGACGCCCGCCGGACACGGTTCGCCAGCGCCGGTCGGCATGGCGTAGGCGATTTGCGTCAGACCTTCGTTCAGCGGTGATTCACGCATCTGATCATTGCTCGGCAACGCCGCACCGTCACCAAGCAGTGTCACGCAATGCGGATTGCCGATGCGCACAAACTGGCTGTGTTCCCAGCCGGGATCAAGTGCCGCCAACGGCTGAACCCTGCTGACTTCTCGTCCATTGAAATCGACACTTTCAACGTTCTGCGCACCCACCGCACGCGGCCCGAAATCCGCTTGCCCGAGATCGAGCCAGAAACCTTGCACACCTTCAACTTCGGCAGGTTTCACCGAGGTTGCCACCGCCTCACCTTTGTCGTGATGAACGCGCAACAACGCGCCCGCTTCCGGCAGCAATCCCTGTTCGCTCAGTGCCTGAGAGAAAATCGTCAGACCGTTGCCACTGCGCTCGGCAAGGGTGCCGTCGGTGTTGACGATCAGTACATCGAACGGCGGTGAGGTCTGGAACGGGCCGATCAGCAGGCCGTCGCTGCGGTGGGATTTGCTGTTGGCTGGGCGCTGGCCCTCGGGCCAGTCGCAGCAGAGCTTGATGGCCGCTGCGCTCCAGGACCGACGGGAGGACGCACATTCGGCAGCTTTTGCAGGCAGATCAATGCCCGCCTGACGCAGTGCTGCGGGCGAAACCACGCCGTAGATATTGCCCCGTGCATCGTAGAACTGTGTCATCACCCTTTATCCCTGTTGCAGAAGAAACTCACTGTAAACCGCCATCTAATGTAGGAGTGAGCCTGCTCGCGATAGCGGTGTGTCAGACAAAAAAATATCGACTGACACTACGCTATCGCGAGCAGGCTCACTCCTACAGGGTACGATGTTGTCTGTGCTTCCTCGAATGACGAGCGATCGAACCTCGTCGCCGAATCACTGTCCTTCGGGGACGCGAAGTTTTTTGCCAAGGATCGATATGACCAGCCTCAACGCCCAAGCCACCTTCGTCCCCGGACGCCTGCAACAGATGTCCACGCGCATCGCCTTTTTCATCGCCGGGCTCGGCATTGCCGCGTGGGCGCCGCTGGTGCCGTATGCCAAGGCCCGCGCCGGGCTTGATGAGGGCACGTTGGGCTTGTTGCTGTTATGCCTCGGTGTCGGTTCGATTCTGGCCATGCCCTTGGCGGGGATTCTGGCTACGCGCTTCGGCTGTCGACGCGTTGCAACTGGCGGCACCCTGCTCATCTGCGCAGCGCTGCCGTTACTGGCCACGGTGTCGTCGATACCGGCATTGATCGCCACGCTGTTCATGTTCGGCGCAGGCCTGGGCACGGTGGACTCGACGGTGAACCTGCAAGCGGTGATCGTCGAGCGCGCCAGCGGCAAGAACATGATGTCGGGCTTTCACGGCTTGTTCAGCCTCGGCGGGATTGTCGGCGCGGCGGGCGTCAGCGCCCTGCTCGGCCTGGGTTTGACGCCGCTTGCGGCGATGCTGGTGGTGGTTGTGGTGCTGATCGCCGCGCTGTTCAAGTGCGTGCCGCACATGCTGCCTTACGGCAGTGAAAGCTCGGGACCGGCATTCGCCATTCCCCACGGCATCGTGCTGTTTATCGGCGGGATGTGCTTTATCGTCTTTCTGACCGAAGGCGCGGCGCTGGACTGGAGCGCGGTGTTTCTGGCGCAGGAACGCGGGATCGACACGGCGTATGCAGGGCTGGGTTATGCGGCGTTTGCATTGACCATGACGGCCGGACGTTTGATGGGTGACCGGATTGTGCGGATTGTCGGGGCAACGCGGATCATCTTGTTTGGTGGTCTGTTGGCGGCGGCCGGTTTGTTTCTGGCGACGTTTGCACCGAGCTGGGAAGCGGCGTTGGTCGGTTATGCGCTGGTCGGCGCCGGCTGCTCGAACATCGTGCCGGTGCTGTACACGGCGGTGGGCAAGCAGACGGTGATGCCGGAGAGCATCGCGGTGCCGGCCATTACTACGCTGGGCTATGCGGGGATTCTGGCGGGGCCGGCGGTGATCGGCTTTGTCGCCCATGCCAGCAGTTTGAGTTTTGCCTTTGGTTTGATGGCGGTGCTGCTAGTTGCAGTAGCCATCGGCGGTAAAGTCCTTAAAGTCTAAAAGCTTCGCGAGCAGGCTCGCTCCCACAGGTTTCAGTGATCCATGTGGGAGCGAGCCTGCTCGCGAAGAAGACGCCGCGCTTTATCAAAAACCGACGCTGGCCTGCACAAAGAACGTGCGCGGCGCGCCGACATACATCCCCGAGTTGTTGTCGCTGGAGCGGGTGAAATACTGCTTGTCGAAGATATTCTTCACCCCGGCGCCGAGCTTCAGGTTCGACACCTGCGGCCCGAAGTCATAACCCCCGCGTACGTTCCAGGTCACGTAACCCGGAATGTCGCCGTACTGCCCATCCGCCGTACCCTCGGTGATGTAGTTGCCGTTGAAGCTGCCATCGGCATTCACACCGGTGCCCGGCGAGCGCTGCTTGGACTGGGCGAAACCATCAATGTTGTAGGTCCAGCGGTCGATGTCGTAACGCAATCCGACGGTTGCCACCTGGCGCGAATAGAACGGCAGATCACGGCCCTTGAAGCCCGCAATCTCGCCTTCATAAGTCGCACGGGTGTAAGTCAGACCGGCATTGGCGGTCAGACCGTCAAGACGCGGATCGAGCGCAGCCATGTCGTAATGCACCGAGGCTTCGATGCCCTGGTGTTTGGTCGCGCCGAGGTTGGTCCAGCCGACGTCGTTGCTGATGTATTGCAGTTCGTCATCGAAGTCGATGTAGAACAGCGTCACTTCACCGCCCCACACGTCATCGTTGTAGCGCGTGCCGATTTCGTAGGTCTTGGCCTTTTCCGGCTCCAGGCCGTTGGCAGTGTTGTCCCCCGATCCGCCCTGACCCAGCTGGAAATACTGCAGGCTGCCAAACGAGGTTTCATAGTTGGCAAACAGTTTCCATGCGTCCGACAGGTGATACATCACGCTCAGCGCCGGCAGCGGTTCGTTGCTTTCGATACTGCGATTTTTCTCCGGCACGCGTTTGCCGGCGGTATCGAGCACGGCGCGATCGTGCCAGTCGGTGCTGATGTGTTCGAAGCGAATGCCCGGCGTGATCGTCCAGTTGCCGACATCGATTTTGTTGTCGACGTAGACCGAGTTGGCCTCGGTGCCGCCGGTGCGATCCTGGAATACGTGACCGTCGGACGTCGGCGTCACCACCGGCTGGTTGTTGACCAGCGCCAGACGACTCGACTGCTCGTGCATCGCCTCTTTCAGGTAGCGATAACCGACGCTGACTTCCTGCGTGGTCGGGCCGACATCGAAGACGCGCGACACCCGTGGCTCGATGCCCAGCGTGTAGTACGAACGCGGATAGGAACTGAGGGTTTTCTGATCGCGCGCAGCGATGGTGCTGCCTCGAAAACTGTCGGTGTAGTACGTCAGAATCTCCGCCTGAGTGCGCTCGTCGATCTGCCGGATCCATTTGAACGACACGTCCTTGCGTCGACCGCTGAACTGGTCGTAGTCACGCACCGAATCGTAGGGTTTATCGTCGTACTGCTTTTGCGTCAGGCCGCCGGGCATGTCAGCGCTGGCGTCGTAGTAGTGGAAGTTGAGGCTGAAATCGTCCTGATCGGTTGGCGCCCAGTGGGTCTTGAGCAGCACGTCGTCGATGTCGTTGCCGTTGTTGCGCTCGCGGTAACCGTTGCCGTTGACGCCCGAGTACAACAACGCCACGCCCATGCCGTTGTCCGCAGTGCCGCCGAGGAACGCGCTGTCGATGTGTTTCCAGCCACCGTACTGCGTGGTCTCCAGGGTGGTGCCGATTTCACCGGTGGCTTTTTCCGGAATCGCACGGGTCACGAAGTTGATCACGCCACCGACGTTTTGCGGCCCATAACGCACGGAACCGGCGCCGCGCACGACGTCGATGCTGTCGAGGTTGCCCGAGGAGATCGGCGCCATCGACAATTGCGGTTGGCCATACGGTGCGAACGCGGCAGGTACACCGTCGATCAGCACGGTGGAGCGTGGCGACAGACGCGACGTCAGACCGCGCACGCCGACGTTGAGGGAAATATCACTGCCGCCAGTGCCGTTGGAGTCCTGCACCTGCACGCCCGGCACACGCTTGAGCACGTCGCTGACGTTCATTGCGCCTTGCTCGACCATCGCTTCGCGGCGAATCACCGTACGCGCGCCAGGGTGATTCTGCACCACAGCGGCGTTGGCATCACCGAGCCAGTCACCAACCACCTTGATGTCGGTCACACCCAGCTCCAGCGGGCCATTGCTGGCGGCGGAAGTTGCCGCGGGCGACAAGGTCACCGAACCTTCGTTGATCTGATAATCCAGACCGCTGCCTTGCAGCAACTGGCGCAGCGCCTGCTCCGGCGAGATGTCGCCCTCGACCGCCGGGGCCTGTTTGCCGGCGACCAGATCAGGACTGAAAAACACTTGCAGCGAGGTTTGCTGGCCCAGCTCACTCAAGGCCTGGCCCAGCGGCTGGGCGCGGATATGAATCGCTTCACCGGCAAACGCCAGCGGCATCGCAGCATTGACCGCCAGCGCGAGGGCCAGCGGTAACCAAGGGGATTTTTTGTTGTTGGCAGTGGTGTTTTTCACGTCGAACGTAGTCCTGTGGATCGCAAGAGTGTGCGGCTGTTAATGCAAACCAGTTGCAGTTGAACAGGAAGACGATGAACTCGAAAAAAACCTGAATTTTATTTTGAAATTATTTCCTGACTGCCATCGGCATGCGTGCGAACAGCCACTGGCAAGATGTTCGGCAGGGCTTTGAGCAAGGCGTCGGTGTTGTCGGATTTGAACACGCTGGTCAGGCGCAGGCTGGCGACCGCAGGATTGCTGACGGTCAACGGTTGCTCGCGATAACGCGACACTTCTGCCGCCACTTCACTGAGACTGGCGTTGTTGAACACCAGTTTGCCGCTGCGCCAAGCGGTGAGTTCTGCCGGGTTGACCGCATAAGCTGCCGCGACGTTGCCTTGAGCGTCGATAAAGCTGCCGAGGCCGGCGGTCAGGCTGATGAATTGGTTGTCCGGAGCATTGCGCCCCTGCACTTTCACCGTGCCCTGCTCCACCGCCACGCGGGTTTGCGTGACGTCGCGACGAACATCGAAACGTGTGCCGGTAACGGTGACTTTGCCGCTGCCAGCCTCGACCACAAACGGTCGCGACGTGTCGTGCTCGACGCTGAACATTGCCTCGCCTTCGCTCAGTTCGATAACCCGGTGATCGTTGTCATAGCGCACCTGCAAGCGGCTGCGACTGTTCATATCGATCAGCGAACCGTCCGGCAGCGCGACATGCTTGCGCTCGCCCAACGCCGTGGTGAACTCGGCGCTGTACCCCTGCGGGTGATTCAATCCGCTGAACAAGCCGAGCCCGAGCGCTACCGCCAGCACACTGGCGGCCACGGCATAACGCATCAATGGGCGGCGTTCGCGGCGACTCGGCGGCGCCTCGACCAGCGCTTTCAGGCGTGGCGCCGGCAGCAAATCAGCGGCCGTCCACAGCCCCTGCAACAACTGAAACTCGTCACGGTGTTGCGGATGTTCATTGAGCCAGGCGTCAAAGCGCTGCTGCTCGTCGACATCAACGGTCGGCTCCTGCAAACGCACAAACCAGCGCGCCGCGTCATCACGCACCGTTGTTTGCCCGCACGCGCAATCACGAGTCTCCATCATGGAATGTCCTGTCCGGCCGGGAATATAAAGACACACAGCCCCCTGCAGGAGCTGCCGAAGGCTGCGATCTTTTCAACGGCACACCCCATCACGACTGCAACCCGTCCAGTCGATCACGCAGATGCCGCAGGGTGCGGATCATATACTTTTCGACCATGTTCTTGGACAGGCCCAGGCGTTCGGCAATTTCCGCCTGGGTCAGGCCTTCGATCTTCTGCCAGACAAAAATCTTCCGGCAATTGACCGGCAACTCGCAAAGCGCGCGCTCGATGGAATCGGCCAGCTGGATCGCATGCATGTAATGCTCCGGGTCGCCGGACGACGACGCACTGTGATCGAGCGCCTCCGACTCCATGGCGCCGCGCCGATCCTCACGCCGATAACCATCGACGGCGATATTGCGCGCGGTCTGATGCAAATACGCCCGTGGTTGCTGCACCGCCGCCGAATCCGACTCGAGCACCCGCACAAAGGTGTCGTGCGCCAGATCCTCGGCCTGCGCGCGATTGCGCAGGCGACGAGTCCAGGTGCCGATCAACTCTTCGTAATGCTCGAAAAAGCCGGGTCTGCGGGGACGCATGGGGGTATGGGTGGTGTGCTGAGGAAAGGGGCGTGAATAGTAATGCTTCCTATTAAGGCGAAGCAATGGATTCCTTGGGAAGCCGATAAAGTCAGCCTCCTCAATAAAAAACCCCGGGATGGAATCCTGAAATTGCTTGGTTCTTATGGCGTCATACGAGCGAGTCTGAGCGCACTTCCGTGCTCAACCATCAAGTCTGCGAAGACGAAAACTGCATAACCCACTAAAAAACCAATTACACCTAATGTCCATTGGTTATGGACCGACAGAACAGGAGGGTCTGCAAAAATGAAAGAAATCACCAGCAGGAACAAACACGATGCGAATACACCTATGGAAAGCACAGTGAAAACAAACCAGACCCAGAATCCGGCGACCGTCCATGAAGACACTGAAAACCAGTTTCCGTCGGTTTTGACCAGCGCAAGGCCTCGAACGTACCGCTCCACCGCTTTGCCAAAATTGCCCTTGTCAGTACCCAGAACATTACGAATCTGCTTGGGGTCTGCATTGATCGGCCCCCAAGCTTGCTGAAAACTGCGCTGCAAAGGTACATCGGTCATTGAGGCAAAGGTCTGATAAAGCGCCGTTTGCAATTGAGACTGTCCGTGAGCTTTGCGACTTTTCAACCGGCGGGCTTTGACCGAATGGGGTTGCCACCATTCGAACAGAATCATTGCGACGCCCAGTCCGATGAAAATCAATCCGATAATTCTTGAGACACCTAAGTCGTCCGGCACCACAGGCCACGGTGTGTGCTCCTGGTAGGCGCGCAGTGCTTGTGCCGCGAACACCATGTAATCAAGTAGTCCGGGTGCCCAAAACAGCATTCCAAGGCTGATGAGACTCCTGCTGGGTTTAGCCCTCAACCAATTGAAAAGCATTTTAATGACCGGCAGTACGTCCTGCCTCCAATCGATCCTTGAGCTCATCGAACATCCCTTATCTGAAAATTTGATCCGGTGGACCTTCTATATCGTGCCACTTAGTGTGTTTCTTGAATCGTCAATGTGAACGAGCCTGCTCGCAAAAGCGCCATATCAGTCAGGCATTTCGCTGACTGAACTGACGCCTTCGCGAGCAGGCTCGCTCCTACAGGGTTTTTCGCTGGGGATCAGCCTTTTTCGTCGATGCCCGCTTGCAGGGTCTGGCTGTCCAGATGACCGCTGAGGGTAACCGGCCCGATTTTCAGGTTGCCGTTTTCAAGGGAGACCTTCGGTGCGTTTTCCTCGGTTTTGTGCGGCAGGTCGAGGCCGGCTTTGACGCCGTAGTCACGGTTGTTCAGGTCGCTGCTGCTGACCTTCGAAGCGCCGAGATCGACCTTTGCTTCTGACGAGGTGATCCGCGCGCCGGTCAATTGCGTGGCGCCGCCGACGGCAAGGTTGACCCCTTGGTTGCCGCTGATGCCGGATGCCTGCGCAACACTGTCCTTGTGTGCGTATTCGCCCTGCGCTTTCAGCGTTGGCTTGTAGTCGGTGCCGGCAAGTTTGCCTTTGTCATCGGCTGGGGTTTTCTTCGCGGTCAGGCCCAGATCGACATCGACCTTGGCCTGGGTTTGCGAGTCCTGACGGCTCTCGACGGTCAGATCACCGGCGACCTTGCCGCTGACATGGTTCGCGTCGATGCGCGCGCCCGCCAGTTGTGCGTCACCCGCACTGTTCAACAGCACTGTGTCAGCCTTGATCTGGCTGTTCTGCTGCGTGGTGCCTTGCTGATAATCGACAGCGACCTTGGCCCCGGCATTAAAACCGTGATCGCTGCTGGCCTTTTCGTCGGCAGCGGTGGGCGTGCTTTTGCTCAGGTTGCCGCCGGCGTTCAGCGCGACGTTCCAGTTGTTGCGGTTATCGGTGGACTGCGCCGACTCCTGCACGTAACCGCCCTTCTGCGCGTCGATGCTGACGTTTGGCGCGCTGACTTGCGTGCCTTGCAGGTGCACCGAATCGCCGCTCAAGGCGATTGCGCGCTGACTGTTGAGCTGACCACCGGTCAGGGTCTGCGCGTTCTCGTTGACTCGACCGATGTTGAAGTTGGCGCTCAGATTTGCGCCCTGATCACTGCTCTTCTCGCTGCTGCTCTTGCTGCCGCCGCCCTTCAGTCCACCGCCGAGATTGCTGCCGGAAGCGATGTGGGTATCGCTGGCTGCTTGCAGATCGAGTTTGCCTTCGGCGTGCAAATCGATGGCGCCGCTGCTGTCGATTTTCGTGCCTTGCTGGACCTGATTGCCAGCGCTGCTCAACTGCACGCCGTTGCCGCTGATGCTTGCCACGTGCGCCTGAGTGTCAGTGGTTTGCTTGCCGCTGTGATCGAGTTGGAAGCCGGCGCCGAGATCGACGTTGGTACCGTCAGTGCCCGGCAAGGTTCCGACCGTCAACGAGCCATTGCCGCGCAGGTTGCTGTCGCTGCTGTGCTGGCGACCATTGGCCTGGTTCAGCGCCAGATCACCACCGCTGTGGATGTTCACGCCCCCCTCTCCGCCATCGAAACGGCTGCCGGCGAATTGTGCATCGCCAGCGGTTTTGATGTTCACGCCCTGACTGCCGGCATAACCGCCGACCACCGCAGTGGAACTGTCTTTGCTCGAAGTGCGACTGCCACCCGCGCCACTGCCGGCGACATTCACGTCTTCACCGGTCTTGGTGTAGACGCGCACATCGACCTTGGCATCCACGGCGTTATCAGTGCTGCTGTGGGTGTTGCTGACAGCATCGGCGACCAGTGTGTCGGCGCTGATGTTCACTGTGCCGGCGCTGGCGTTGTACTGGCTGCCTTGATCATGCAATGTGCCGGCGACTTTCACTTCGACGTTGCCGCCATCAAAACGGCTGACCACGGCGTTGTTGGTCTGCTCGGTTTTAGTCGCGCTGCCATGACCGATCGCGACGTCGATACCGACATTCGGCTGACCGAGATTGGCCAAAGCATCCTTGTCCGGCACCTTGCCGTTCAAGACCTCTTTGACCACACCGGCAATCGGTCGGGCGATGTCTTTGTACTCGACATTGGCGCCGATGTCCGCCGACCAGTTGCTCTCGGCGTGGGTGCTGCTGTCGCTGTTGCTGGCCGCGCGGTTGTCGACTGCATTGGCGACAACCTGCAGACCGTTGCCTGCCTGCAGTTGTGCACCTTCGGTGGCGAGTTTGTCGGCATTGATGCTCAGGCCACCGCTGCTCTGCAGGTCAGTGGTTTGCGCCGTGCTTTTGCCGGTCGAGTCTTGCACGCTGCTGTGGGCGAAATCGACGCCACTGCCCGCGCGATCAAGACCGCCGGTGTAGTAGAAACCGCCGCCGGTGCTGGATGTGTCAGAGCTGGTTTTGTGGCTGTCCTGTTCGGCCAGCAACGAGACGTTCTTGCCACTCAGCGTGGTATCACCCGCCGTGGATTTCACCTGTGCGCCTTTGAGCGTGACGTCACCGCCCGCCTTCACCTGCACGCTGCCACCGCTGAGGCTGGAAGCTTGCTGAGTGACGTCGGTGCTGGTCACTGTCTGCTGTTTGGCTTCGTAGTGAACGCCGGCACGATATTGCTCTGGCGTCTGCTCTTTGGCGTAGGCATCAAAGCCACGCGTTTCAGTGATCGCACTGCTGTCGTGAGTGTTTTGTGCGGAATGCACATTGACATTCCCCGCCGCGTCGGCCGTTAACGCACCGCCCGCCTTGACCGTCGAGCCTGCCACTGCAAGGTCTTTGGCGCTCTTGAGTTTGAGGTTGCTGTCGGACACCAGTTCGCTGCGCACCGTGGTGCTGTCATTGCTGTTCTGCCGCGACTCGTCTTTGCTGATACCGAAGAACTTGCTGTCTTTGTCGTGATTGTTGCTGTGGCGGGTGTCCTGTACGCCATCGATCACCAGCGAACCCTTGTCGCTGATCACACTGGCGTCGCTGCCGCCGCGCACTTGACTGCCGCTGATGCGCACGTCGTCAGCCTTGACGATCAGCTTGCCGGCGGCGTTGATTTTGCTGCCCTGATGGTGGGTCTGTCCCTTGTCGGCATCGCCGGTCTTGCCGAAGAAACCGCCACCGACCAGGTCGCCGGAATAGCGAGTGTCGCTGCTGCGATCAGTCCGCGTGGCAGTGGTGATTTCCACTTGTTTGCCGGCCAGTTGCAGGTCGCCGCTACTGGTCAGTTCAGCGCCTTCGGAGCGCAACAATGCGGCAGTTTGCAGGGCGATATTGCCGGCCTTCAACTGGCTGGTGATATTGCGCTGTTCTTCGCTGCTGTTGTTCCAGTCGGCTTTCCACAGATGCTTGCGATGGTTGCCCTGATCGGTCTGGGTATGGCTTTCGGTGGCGGCGCTCAGGCGCAGATCGCCGCCACTTTGCACACTGAGATTTTTCGCCGCTTCGACCTTGGCGGCTTTCAGTTCGGTGTCTTTGCCGGACGACAGTCTGGCGTCGCGGCTGGCAACGATCTGACTGCCATGCTGGCGGGTTTCGCTATCGGTCTGGGTGCGGTCGTAGGTTTCCCAGGTGATGCCGATGGTGCTGTTGTTCCAGCTTTCACGCTTCTCCTGAAGCTTGCGGCTCTCGACCGTGGTCAGGGTGAGGTTGCGTCTGGCGTCGGCAATCACGTCACGGCCGCTGACGTCGGTGGCGGCCAGGGTCAGGTCTTTGCCGCTGTGCAGGCCGACATCGCCGTGACTGCTACGGATACCGGCGCGGGTGACATCAAGGCTGTTGGGCAGCGCTTCACCGCTGACCGTGAGGTCGCCGGCAGAACGAATCTGCACGCCATCGCGTCCGGCGACCTGCACCGCACCCACGCGCACGCCGGCACCTTCGGCGGTGCTGACGATATTGATCCGTCCGGCCTGCATGGCGCCGAACAGGCTGGCGTCGATGCGTCCGTCGGCAGTGTTGCCCGCCGGGTCTACGGTTTTCACTTGGCCACTGGCGTAATCGACCTGATTGCGTCCGACCGTGAGGTTGAGGCTATCGCGAGCACTGATCGCGCCCTGGCTGTCGATACGCGGGGCAATCAGGTTGATCGAGCCCTCAGCGTTACGCAGGCCGCCGCCCTGAATCTGCAACTGACCGCTGGCGTCGCGGGTGTTCAGGCTTTGCAGTTTGCCGTCGATCAGCTCCGGACGACCGACCACCAGGTTGGCGTTCGGCGTGTTGATGAAACTGCCGCCATTGACCGAGATGCCGTTAGGGTTGGCCAGCACGTAATCGGCGGCACGGCCGAAGATCTCCTGCGCGCCGTTGATCGCGGACGGATTACGGCTGATCACTTCGTTGAGGATCACGCTCGCCGCTTGCCCCTGCAGTTGCGGGTTGGCCGCCAGTTGCCCGGCCAGCTGCGATTGCCCGGCCTGCAAGGCGTTGTTCAGCACAAGGCCCTGACGGTCGACGTTGTAGTCGAGGAACTGGTTATGCGACAGGCCCGAACCGTTGGGCGCGACGATGTTGACGATGGGCACACCGCCCTGGGTTTGCAATTGCGCGGTGCCGCCCGGCCCCGGCGCGACCACGACGCCGCCGGCGATCGCGTTCGGCAGGTGCACGGCGAAGAACAGGCTGGCGATTGCCCAGCGCAATTTGCCCCGAGGCGAAAGATGAAATGCAAAGGTGTGTGCTGGCATAAAAACGTCTCCATGTGAGTACGGCATCACGTCGCGCGTTTTAATCTTGGCCGTGGCTGACGCGCTCAGTTCCGACGGCTGTTGGTTCACTGCGTTATCGATTCAGGTCGCGGTCATATCTGCACCCCGACACGCATCAGCCAGGTTTGCGGCTCGTGCTGCAGACCGTCGGGGGTGTTGAGGGCACGTTGGTAATCGACGTCCACTTGCAGGTTTTTCCAGCCCAGATTCAGACCGAGGCTGGCGCCACTGAGGCGTTGCCCGTGGGCGCCGTGATCGGCTTTGATCCAGCCGTTGTCGAGGCCCATTCGCGGGGTGATCTGTATTGGCCATTCGCTGCGCAGCGGCAGGCGCAGGGTGTTGCGCCAGATCGTACCGCTGGCACCCGAGGCACTGCTGACGCGATAACCGCGCACTGCCGAATCGTCGGTGCCGAGCAACTGTTCGATGGCCGGTAGCGGGTCCGGGCTGTACTGCACGTTAAGCTGGCTCTGCCACTGCCACGCCTGCGCGCCGAACTGACCATTGCGCCATTGACTGAGGCTGGCGCGGTACTTGCGAAACTGTGCCTTGGGCAGGTTATTGACCGATTGCCGGGAGTCGTCATCGGCACCGAACCAGCGCAAACCCTGGGCGTAGTTGATGTCGAGGTTCCACACCGCGCGGTCGAGCCAGAACAGATTGAGTCCGGCTTCGGCCACGGTCAGGGTCGGACTCTGAATGCCCAACCGGATGTTTTCCAGATAGCTGTCGACATCCTTGTGTGCCAATTGCAGGTTGGCGCTGAGCTGGCGACTCTGGTCGCGCCACAACACGCGGTCCGCACGCAGGCTGACCTGATCGGTGATGCCGCGGCTGTGAAAGGTCACGCTGGGCAACTTGAACGGCGCGCGATATTCGGCGTGGCTGGCGAACGCGCTGTAGGTCCAGTAACCGTAAGGAATCGCGTAATACAGGCTGGCATTGCGACTGTAGCGGTCGCCCCGATTGAGTGTGTCGCTGGCGCTGAGGCTCAATAAATCGTTGAGCTCCAGCGGGCTGTCGAGGCTCAGGCTGACGGCGTCGCGGTCACGTCCGGTGCTGGCGCTGCCGAGGTTGTCGATACCGGCATTCAAGGCCCAGCGTGACGGCGCAGCGCTGCGCGAGCGCAGGATGATCCGCGAGGCGCCGGGCTCACTGCCAGGGGCGATGTCGGCGGTGAGGTCTACCGAGCGCAGCCGATTCAATTGATCGAGGCCCTGCTCCAGATCGCGAAGGTTCAGCGGTTCGCCGAGCATGTTCGGGAACGCACCGCCAAGGGACACCGGCAAACTCTGATCGGCCAGTTCGATCGACTCGATGTAGCCTTCGTCAACACGAATATCCAGTGATTGCCCCGCCACCGGTGCGCTGAGCAGATACGGGCGGCTGGCGATGTAGCCCTTTTCCACGTAGATCGCAGTGATCGTCGCGAGCAGATGATTGATCTGCCTGACGCCCATGCACGGCGCCAGCAACGGTTGGATGCGTGCATTGAGTTTGTCGCTGTCGATCAGCGTGACGCCACCGATGCGCGTGCCGCTCAACGGCCAGCAACGTTCATCAGGGGTAACGGTTGGTGCGAGCGCAGGGGTCGCTGGCGCCGACCCGAAAGCTCCGCGCTCCAGTTGACGTTTGCGTTGTTCCAGTTGCAGTTGTTGCAGATCGCGCTGTTGCTGTTGTTGCTGGCGCAACACTTCCTGGCCCGGCGCGACAGGTTCGGCAGCTTCAAGCGAGGAGGCACAGACACTCAACACAAAGGCCGACAACAGCGGGCAACGCGTGGAACAACGACGAAAAACAGCGCGAAACGAAAACGGCACGCAACTTCCTTGCGATCATCAAATGGCGTAATGCCACCCTATCAATAATCGTGATAGTCGGAGCCCTCCTACACAAATGCAAGACGCTTCCTACAGCGCTTACACTTCTTAAACAATTGCTTTGCCTGGCTTTATCGTCAGCAGCAACACCACGGCGCTACCCGCTATCAGGGTTTCCCCGAGGGTTTGAGCGGCGCCTGCGAGCAGCAATCCGACGCCGATCAGCAGGTAATTGTGTCTGCTGCCGCCGTCGCGGGCGGCGTGGATTGCGCCGGGTGTCAGCCATCGCGCGGTGATGCAGCAGAGTGTCGATTACCGCTCCATCTACTGATCCCCGAACTGTGCGCCACGCTGCCGCAACAAATCTGCGTTCAAAGCCATGACTGGCAGTACACCGGGCCACTGGCTCAAGTGAGCAACTGACGATCGGCGTCAGAAATAATTTGCCACTAAATATTACCTGCGTCATATTACAACCGTAATAACGACCCGATTGATCAGGTAATCCGCCATGACCAGCATGCCCACCCTCGAACCTGTTGTGGTTAAGACCAGACCGCCCCTGCTTAAACGCTTGCTGCTGCCGGGCGGCGGATTGCTCGCGCTGATCTTCGCCGGGGTCTACGCCGTGCATTGGTGGGGCGCCGGGCGTTTTCTCGAAGAAACCGACGATGCCTACATTGGTGGCGATGTCACGGTGATCGGGCCGAAAGTCGCCGGTTACATCGACGAAGTGCTGGTCAGCGACAACCAGCACGTCAAGGCTGGCGACGTGCTGATTCGTCTCGACGCCCGCGACTATCGCGCCAACCTCGCCAAAGCCGAAGGTGCCGTCGCCGCCGAAGAAGCGCTGCTGGCCAACCTCGACGCCACCGAACAACTGCAACAAGCGGTGATCGGCCAGGCCCGCGCCGGCATCGACGCCGCCGGCGCGGAAACCGCGCGCTCGCGGGATGACAACGCACGCTACAAGCGCTTGGTGACCACCAATGCCGTGTCCGTGGAAAGCGCACAACGCGCCGACGCCACCTTCAAAACCGCGCAAGCCCTGAGCGCCCGCGCCCAGGCCGAACTGCTCGCCGCGCAACGCCAACTCGCGGTGATCGACACCCAGAAACAACAGGCCCGCGCCGCCCTTCAACAAGCCCGCGCCGAACGTGATCTGGCGCAACTGAATCTCGGCTACACCGAACTGCGCGCGCCGGTCGATGGGGTGATCGGCAACCGCCGCGCGCGGGTTGGCGCCTACGCGCAGGCCGGTTCGCAGCAACTGTCGGTGGTCCCGTCCAGCGGGTTGTGGGTCGATGCCAATTTCAAGGAAGACCAACTGGCGCGGATGAGGCCAGGGCAACGCGTGAGCATCCGCGCCGACGTGCTGTCGGGTCAGGAATTCCACGGTCGTCTCGACAGCCTCGCCCCTGCCACCGGTTCGCAATTCAGTGTGCTGCCGCCGGAAAACGCTACCGGTAACTTCACCAAAATCGTCCAGCGTGTACCGGTGCGAATCCTCCTTGATCCGGCTGATGGCGTCCTCGGGCACTTGCGTCCAGGCCTGTCCGTCACCGCTGAAGTCGACACCCGCGCGCAACCGGAAACCAGCGCCGTGGCCGTTGCGCGATGAGCACCGCCCTCACCGCCTCTGCGCAACCGTTCAACGCGGCGGACATGGCGACCGCGACCAAAGTGTTCGCCTTCGCGACCATGTGCATCGGCATGTTTATCGCGCTGCTGGATATCCAGATCGTCTCGGCATCGCTGCGCGATATCGGCGGCGGGCTGTCCGCCGGTACTGACGAAACCGCTTGGGTGCAGACCAGTTACCTGATCGCCGAAATCATCGTGATTCCCTTGTCGGGCTGGCTGTCGCGGGTGTTCTCGACGCGCTGGCTGTTCTGCGCTTCGGCGGTCGGTTTCACTCTTGCCAGCCTGCTCTGCGGCATCGCCTGGAACATCCAGAGCATGATCGCTTTCCGTGCCCTGCAAGGTTTTCTCGGCGGTTCGATGATTCCGCTGGTGTTCACCACGGCGTTCTTTTTCTTCACCGGCAAACAACGGGTGATCGCTGCGGCCACCATCGGCGCGGTCGCTTCGCTGGCGCCAACCATGGGCCCGGTGATCGGCGGCTGGATCACTGATATTTCCTCGTGGCACTGGCTGTTCTATATCAACCTGGTACCGGGGATTTTCGTTGCTGTGGCAGTGCCGATGCTGGTGAAAATCGACCAGCCGGAACTGTCGCTGCTCAAGGGCGCGGATTATTTGAGCATGGTGTTTCTTGCGCTGTTTCTCGGCTGTCTGGAATACACCCTCGAAGAAGGCCCGCGCTGGAACTGGTTCAGCGACCAGACCATTCTCACCACGGCGTGGATCAGCGGCCTCGCGGGATTGGCCTTCATCGGCCGCACCTTGCACGTGGCCAATCCGATCGTCGATCTGCGCGCCTTGAAGGATCGCAATTTCGCCCTCGGCTGCTTCTTTTCATTCGTTACCGGCATCGGCCTGTTCGCGACGATTTACCTGACGCCGCTGTTTCTCGGCCGGGTGCGCGGCTACAGCGCACTGGACATTGGTCTGGCGGTTTTCTCCACTGGCGTGTTCCAGATCATGGCGATTCCGCTGTATGCCTTTCTGGCCAATCGCATGGACCTGCGCTGGATCATGATGGTCGGTCTGGGTCTGTTTGCCGTGTCGATGTGGGAGTTCAGCCCGATCACCCACGACTGGGGTGCCGGCGAGTTGATGCTGCCGCAAGCGTTGCGCGGGATTGCCCAGCAACTGGCAGTGCCGCCGGCGGTGACGTTGACCTTGGGTGGATTGGCACCGGCACGTTTGAAGCATGCGTCGGGGTTGTTCAACCTGATGCGCAATCTGGGAGGGGCGATTGGCATTGCAGCGTGCGCGACCATTCTCAATGACCGCACCAACCTGCACTTCACCCGCTTGGCCGAACATTTGAACAGCAGCAATGAGGCGATGAATCAATGGCTGGCGCAGGTCGGTGGCAACCTCGCGACACTGGGTCAGAGCGGTGACGTCGGCGTCACCGCCAGCCTGCACCAGTTATGGCTGTTGACCTACCGTGAGGCGCAAACGCAGACCTACGGTGACACTTTCCTGATGATCATGGTGTGCTTCGTCATCGCCACGGCGATGGTGCCCTTGATGCGCAAGGTGCAGCCACCGACCGCGCCAAGTGCGGATGCCCACTGACCCACCTTCCCCCTGTAGGAGCTGCCGCAGGCTGCGATCTTTTGATCTGTTTTTTCAGAAGCAAGATCAAAAGATCGCAGCCTTCGGCAGCTCTTACGGGGTTATGCGTTGAGGCTTAAGCCTGTGGGGTTTTGCGAAAGCCTACGGCCAGGCGGTTCCAGCTGTTGATGGTGCTGATCGCGACGGTCAGGTCGACCATTTCTTTCGGCGAGAATTGCGCGGCGACCACTTCGTAATCTTCATCCGGGGCGTGGGTCAGGCTCAGTTGCGTCAGTGACTCGGTCCACAGCAGCGCGGCACGTTCGCGCTCGCTGAAAAACGGCGCTTCACGCCATGCGGTGACCGCAAACAGACGACGCGGCGTTTCACCGCCCTTGATCGCATCGGCCGTGTGCATGTCGATGCAGAACGCGCAGCCATTGATCTGCGAAGCGCGCAACTTGACCAGTTCGACCAGGGTCTTTTCCAGCGGCAGCTTCGCGACCGCGGTTTCCAGGGCAATCATCGCTTTCAGGGCGTCTGGGGAGGCGGTGTAGAAATCGGTACGAGCTTTCATGGCGGTATTCCGGGGAATGTGAATGTGTGGCCTAAAGTAGTCCCGCAACGCCGCCGGACAAATAGCCAATCTCCCGGAAGACGAGTAGACCACTCACTTGCCCGGTTCCCGCAAGGCGCTCAGACCTTATTGCGCAGCCATTGCAAAAAACCCTTCCTGGCGACCACCGCCGGTGCGTCCGCCGTCAAGGCCTGGGCCTTGTGCAAACGGTAATCGAGCAAGGCTTTCATCGCATCGTTGATGTCGTGACGAGCATCCAGACACGGTTTCAGGTAAGTCTTTTCGATACGGTACAACGCACAGAAGGTTTTTGCGGCAAACGTCGCCGGCACGGAAGTGTCGGAGAGAATGCCCGCCTCCCCGATGACCTCGCCGGGCCCCATGCGCCCGGACTCGAACGGCGCACCATGACGAATCAAGGTCACCGTGACCACGCCGGATTCGATGATGAACAAATGATCGCTGACCTCGCCCGCCTCAAGGATCGTCTCGCCGGCGCGAAAAGTTTTCAGCGTCATGTTCTGGCTGAAGGTGTCTTTCTCTTCCTGACGCAACGTCGAGAAAATCGGCGAACTGTCGAGCAGCGCGCGCGGCCGCGACAGGTTGCTGGGCGCATTGCTTTCATCGCTCGACAGCAGATTGAACCCGGACGCCTGCAAGTGCCGGTAAGCCAGGTCGAACAGCTGATTGCGCACCACGCGTTTCTCGCCCATCGAGGCGACAAACCCGCTGATCTCGTATTCCGCACCGCTATTGCTGGAGTTTTTCAGCGCCACGCTCGGCGCAGGTGTGTCGAGCAATTGCCGACAACCCTGCATCGCCCGCTCCAGCGCATCGATCACCGAATTGGGCCGGGCATGCGGACTGACCTGCACACTGACCGAGACGCCAAACATATTGCTCGGCCGACTGAAGTTGATGATCTTGGCCTTGGCCGCCAGCGAGTTGGGAATCACCGCCATGCTGCCCTGGCTGGTTTGCAGACGCGTAGCGCGCCAGTCGATGTCGGTGACCCGACCTTCGGTACCGTCGATGGAAATCCAGTCATCGAGTTGATAAGGCTTGGTGGTGTTGAGGACGATGCCGGAGAACACATCGCTCAACGTACTCTGCAAAGCCAGACCGACAATGATCGCCAACGCACCAGACGTCGCCAGCACGCCTTTGACCGGCAGATCCAGCACATAGGCCAGCGCGGCAATGATCGCGATGAGGAAAATCACCGCGCCGAGCAAGTCCTGCAACAGCCGCCCGGTATGACCGACTCGCTGCATCATCACCGCGCCGATCAACACCGTCAGGGTGCGCGCGCCGAACAGCCACCAGCCAATCTGCAACCCGGTCGCCGCCAGATGCAGCGGCACGTTGTCGGCCCACGGTGCCGGCTCCATCGGATTGAGGCCTTCGTTGAACAACAGCACGCTGAACAGCGTGAAAATCAGCACCCGCACCAGCAGTTTCCACTCGCTGCCATGGGAGGAGATCAGGCGCCACAGGCCCAGATCGAGGAGGATCAGGATCAACGCGCAGAACAACGGATGTTCGGTCAGCAGAGACAGCATCAAACAACTCCGACGGGGGCCAATCGCGAGAAGATCGCACAGATTGAGCAAGTGTAGGAGCAATTGATTTCAGCGGATGAACGCCCGCGCAAAAACACCACAAAACCCATGTAGGAGCTGCCGCAGGCTGCGATCTTTTGATCTTTAAAAAACAACATCAAAAGATCGCAGCCTGCGGCAGCTCCTACACAGGTTTACGGGGTGACAGATTACTTACCGTTGGTCAGGCTGTTGTAGCTGGTGAACAGGTTGCGGTAGTCGGGGATATGGTTGGAGAACAGCGTGCCCAATCCTTCGATGTCGTTGCGCCAGTCGCGATGCAGCTCGCAGGCCAGACCGAACCAGGTCATCAATTGCGCACCGGCCGTGGACATGCGGTTCCACGCCGATTCGCGGGTCAGTTCGTTGAACGTACCGGACGCGTCAGTCACCACGAATACATCGAAGCCTTCTTCCAGCGCCGACAACGCAGGGAATGCCACGCAGACTTCGGTGACCACGCCAGCAATGATCAACTGCTTCTTGCCGGTCGCCTTGATCGCCTTGACGAAATCTTCGTTATCCCAAGCGTTGATCTGCCCTGGGCGAGCGATATACGGCGCATCCGGGAACAGCGCTTTCAGCTCAGGCACCAGCGGGCCATTGGGGCCGGTTTCAAAACTGGTGGTGAGGATCGTCGGCAGCTTGAAGTACTTGGCCAGATCGGCCAGCGCCAGCACGTTGTTCTTGAACTTGTCCGGGTCGATATCGCGCACCAGCGACAGTAGCCCGGCCTGATGGTCGACCAGCAGCACCGCAGCGTTGTTCTTGTCCAGACGTTTGTATTGAGTGGTCATTGCAGTAATCCTCGCGGGTTGAAGAGGCCGGCCGGTGGTCGGCCTCAGGAGACTCGATCAGCGCTGGGAATCCAGCACTTCGTGTTCGTTCGCGACTTGCTGAGCCTTGAGGTAGCTCTCGATCAGCAATTGATAATGCGGCATGGCCTGGGCGTAGACGGCCGCCCACTGCTCGGCATCGGGACGGTTCCACGAGCCTTGCAGCTCGGAAAGCGTAGCCATGATGTCGATCGGCACCACCCCGGCCTGGGCCAAACGGGCGACGGTCAGATCAGTGGCCAGTTTCGAGTGATTACCGGACGCATCGACAACGGCGAACACCTTGTAGCCTTCATGCACGGCAGCGATGGACGGGAACGCCAGGCAAACGCTGGTCAACGTGCCGGCGATCACCAGGGTTTTCTTGCCGGTAGCTTTGACCGCCGCATGAAACTCAGGATTGTCCCAGGCATTGATTTCGCCTTTGCGCGCCACGTATTGCGCATGCGGCGCCGCTTCGTGAATCTCCGGAATCAGCGGCCCGTTCGGCCCTTGCGGCACGGAGGCCGTGGTGATGACCGGCATTTTCAGCAGGGTCGCGGCCTTGGCCAGCGCGATGGCATTGGCGCGCAGTTGCGGCACGTCCATGTCCTTGACGATCTGGAACAGACCGCTCTGGTGATCGATCAGCAGCATCGCTGCGTCGCTGGCATCAATGGTCGGTTTCTGGCCGTCGAAGTTCGCGGCATTGACTGTGTTCATGTGCGTGTCCTCTTTTCTTTAGGCAACAGCCATCCCTGGCCTGCGAACCGGCCTACGCGTCCTGTGTAGAGCGGAGTGGTTGTGCGTTAAGCGTGCATCTGGCCGAAGCGGCCGGACTGGAAGTCGGCGAAGGCCTGGTGAATTTCCTGCTCGGTGTTCATCACGAACGGGCCGTGGCCGACGATCGGTTCGTCGATCGGCTCGCCGCTGAGCAGCAACACCACCGCGTCCTGGCTGGCCTCGAGGGTCAGTTGATGACCGTCACGTTCGAACAGCGCCAACTGCCCTTCACGCACCGCTTCCACACCGTTGACCTGCACCGAGCCTTTCAATACCACCAGCGCGGTGTTGCGGCCTTCGTGCAGCTCCAGCGTCAGCAACTTGCCGGCGTTCAGGCGCAGATCCCATACGTCGATTGGCGTAAAGGTGCGCGACGGGCCGGTGTGGCCGTCGAACTCACCGGCAATCAGACGCAGGCGGCCGGCGTTGTCCTTGAGCGCGATGCTCGGGATGTCGCTGTCGAGAATGGTCTGGTAGCCCGGCGCGGCCATTTTGTCCTTGGCCGGCAGGTTGACCCACAGCTGCACCATTTCCAGTTTGCCGCCGGTCTTGGCGAAGTTTTCCGAATGAAACTCCTCGTGGAGGATCCCGGACGCGGCCGTCATCCATTGCACATCGCCCGGGCCGATGACGCCGCCACTGCCGGTCGAATCGCGGTGCTGCACTTCGCCTTCATACACGATAGTCACGGTTTCGAAACCACGGTGCGGATGCTGACCAACGCCACGCCGTTCGGTGGTCGCGGTGAAATCGGCGGGACCGGCGTGATCGAGCAGCAGGAACGGGCTGATGTGTTTGCCCAGGTTGTCGTAGGAAAACAGCGTGCGAACCGGGAAACCATCGCCGACCCAATGGCCGCGCGGGCTGGTGTAGATACCGATGATGTTTTTCATGGTTGTCTCCAATGGGGGTGAGTGATGCGATGGATTAAGCTTAAATCCATGACCTTTAATGCACTAGACTGCAAAAATCGGCCTTAGCGTTCTATCTGGAGAACGATGGTGGAAGACCTCAACACTCTCTATTACTTCACTCAAGTGGTCGAACACCACGGTTTCGCCGCTGCCGGGCGCGCGCTGGACATGCCCAAATCAAAACTCAGCCGGCGCATTGCCGAGTTGGAAGAACGCCTCGGCGTGCGCCTGCTGCACCGCACCAGCCGTCATTGCTCATTGACCGAGATCGGCCAGGCCTATTACCAGCGTTGTCTGGCCATGCGCATCGAAGCCGAGAGCGCCGCCGAGCTGATCGAACGCAACCGCTCCGAACCGCAAGGCCTGGTACGCCTGAGTTGCCCGACGGCGCTGCTCAACTCGTGGGTCGGGCCGATGCTCACGCGCTACATGCTCAAGTATCCGCTGGTGGAGTTGTTCATCGAAAGCACCAATCGCCGGGTCGACTTGCTTCATGAAGGGTTCGACATCGCGCTGCGCGTGCGTTTTCCGCCGCTGGAAAACACCGACATGGTCATGAAGGTGCTGGGCAACAGCACGCAATCGGTGGTCGGTAGCCCACAGTTTGTCGAACGCCTGTCGTCACCGCCCTCGCCCGCTGACCTCAATGGTTTGCCGAGCCTGCACTGGGGCGCAGCGCAGCGTGAATATCAGTGGGAGTTGCTGGGGCCGAATGACAACACGGCGCTGATTCGCCATACGCCACGGCTGGTCACCGATGATTTGATCGCGTTGCGTCAGGCGGTAATTGCCGGGGTTGGCGTGGCGCATTTGCCGAGCGTAGTCGTGCGAGAGGACATTGCCGCCGGGCGCGTCGTGGAGTTGATTCCGGGCTGGGCACCGAAATGCGGGGTGGTGCATGCGATCTTTCCGTCGCGGCGCGGGTTGTTGCCGTCGGTGCGTACGTTGATTGATTTTCTCGGCGAGGAATTTGCGCACAGCGATATAGCCTGAGACCGAGTCGCGGCCATCGCGAGCAGGCTCACTCCTACAGGAGACCGCGTTCCAATGTAGGAGTGAGCCTGCTCGCGATAGGGCCAGCCCAGACAACAAAAATCACTGAGTGGATTCATGACTTCTGCTCAACAGTGCTTTGCCCCACCAGCGGTTTTTCTCAACGATGCAGACGCGGATACTCCTGCCCATTCCCACTGCAACCCTTGGAGTCCTGCATGTCTGTTCCCGCTTTCGGTCTTGGTACGTTTCGTCTGCAAGGCCAGGTCGTCATTGACTCAGTGAGCACTGCCCTCGAACTCGGCTACCGGGTCATCGACACCGCGCAAATCTACGAAAACGAAGCCGATGTCGGCGAGGCCATCGCCGCCAGCGGCATCCCGCGTGAAGAGCTGTTCCTCACCAGCAAGATCTGGGTCGCCAACTTCGCCAAGGATCGCTTGATCGACAGCCTAAAGGACAGCCTGCAGAAATTGCAGACCGACTACCTCGACCTGACCTTGATTCACTGGCCCTCGCCGGAAAATCAGGTGCCGGTGGAAGAATTCATGGGCGCGCTGCTGGAGGCCAAGCGCCTGGGCCTGACCCGGCAGATCGGTGTGTCCAACTTCACCATCGATTTGATGAAGCAGGCGATTGCTGCGGTCGGTGCAGAAAACATCGCGACCAACCAGATCGAACTGCATCCGTACCTGCAGAACCGCAAAGTAGTTGAGTTCGCTCAGCGCCAGGGCATCCACACCACGTCGTACATGACCCTCGCCTACGGTGAAGTGCTGAAAGACCCGCTGATCCAGCAGATCGCCGAACGTCTGCACGCCACCCCGGCGCAAGTGACCCTGGCGTGGGCGATGCAATCGGGTTACGCGGTGATTCCGTCGTCGACCAAACGCGCCAACCTGCAAAGCAACCTTGCCGCCACGGCGCTGACCTTGAGCGATGCCGACATGGCGCTGATTGCCACGCTGGATCGCGGCCATCGCCTGACCAGCCCGAAAGGCATTGCGCCTACCTGGGATTGACTCGGCACCCGTCAGCTTTGCAGGCGTTGCGCGAGGCCGGCCATGGCCTCGCGCAACGCATCGCTCGACGTATCCAAAGGCGCCGCGTGCGCTTCGCGGCACGCCTGTTCAAGCTCGATACACGCCGCCACCACCCGCGCGGCCCCGACCATCTGCGCCCCACCCTTGATGTGATGAGCCAGTTCGCGAAGCCCTGCGCGATTCTGCTCTTGCTGCAACAGATCCAGACGTTGCAGATCGAGGTGCAAGCTGTTCAGCACCTCCTTGCGTAAATGCTCGATCAAGCCACGATCATTCCCGGCCATTTGCTCCAGGGTGCTCAGATCGATCTCCGCCAATGCTGGCGCCGCGCTGGAGGCCGCCGCGATGTCGCAATGACTGGCCGCCATCAATGCCTGCGCCAGATCGTGCAAGCGGATCGGTTTGAACAGGCACTCGTCCATGCCGGCCTTCAGGCAGCGCGTCCTTTCCTCGGCCTGCGCGTTGGCGGTAAAACCAAGAATCAGGCAAGGCTTGCGCCCGGCAATCGCTTCTTCTTCACGAATGGCCTGCGCCAGTTGATAACCGTTACGCCTCGGCATATTGCAATCGGTGATCACCACATCGAACGCTTGCGTACGCCAGCGCTCAAGACCTTCATCACCGTTTTCGGTGTCGACCGTGCGATGGCCGAGTTCACTCAACTGCCAGCACAGCAGCAGACGGTTCACCGGGTGATCGTCCACCACCAGCACACTCAGAGAACACGCAGCAGAAACGACGGCTTGCGGGGGTGCCGGGGTCTGAGCGAGGGCGGCCAACAGCGTCAGTTCAAGACTGACTTCGACTTGCGTTCCCTCACCCGGCGCGCTGTCGAGTCGCAGCGTGCCGCCCATCATTTCGCAGAGGCTGCGACTGATGACCAGGCCCAGCCCGGAACCGCTGCGTGCCGACTGCGAGTGATTGCTCGCCTGCACGAACGGGCTGAACAAGCGCCGCCGATCGTCGTGGCTGATCCCGACCCCGCTGTCCTCGATCCGCACTTTCACGGCTAGTGTTTCTGTTACCGCTGCGCTCACCACCAGCCGCAGACTGACCTCGCCTTCTTCAGTGAACTTGATCGCATTGCTCAGCAGATTCGACAGCACTTGTTTGAACCGCGTCGGATCAATCAGCACATCAACGTTGCTGCGGGGATCCAGTTCGATGTGCCACAGCAAGCGCTTCTGCCGCGCCAGCCCTTCAAACACCCGACACACTGACCCCACCAGTTCGCGCAGGTTGGCGCGTTCGGGCGCGAGGGACAAATGCCCGGACTCGATCCGCGCGATGTCGAGAATGTCGCCGATCAAGGCCAGCAATTGTTGCCCGGCGTTGGACGCCACCTGAATCGCCAAGCGGTCGGTCACGCCTTCTTCTGCGCGCTTGAGGGCCAGTTCGAGCATGCCGATCAAGGCATTCATCGGTGTGCGGATTTCGTGGCTCATGGTCGCCAGAAAGGTAGTTTTCGCCCGATTCGCATCGTCTGCTGCGTCCTTGGCTTCCTGCAATTGCTGCAACCATTGCTGGCGTCGGCGGATCTGCTGGCGCTGAAAAACGATCCAGGCCAGCGCGAGTGCCAGCAAGACCGCCGCACCGGCGAACCCCAGCAGAATCTCGCGGCGATGTTGTAACCAGTAACTGCCATCCACCACCACATCGTGGCTCCAGCGTTCAACCAGTTCGTCCATCTGTTGCGGGGCGATGCTCAACAGCGCCTTGTTCAGGATCGAATGCAGTGCCGGCATTTGCGGGGATGTCGCCAGCGCAATGCGCGCCGGTTGATCACCGACCGTGCCGGTGATGCGCAGACGTTCGCGGTAATGGCGCGCGATCAGAAAGCGCGCCACCAACAGCGAGCTCACCGTGGCGTCGACTTGACCTTTGGCAATCAATGCCATGCCCTCCGCGGGACTTTTGACCTCGACCAGACGCAGACGCGGCACGCGGCCCAATAGATAACTGCGCAAAGGATGGCCGCGATAAATGGCCAGCCGTTTTCCGGCCAGGTCATCAAGATGGAGTGGCCCCTGAACAGTGATCGCACTGACCAGCACAAACGGATTGTTCAGGTAGGCGCGGGTAAATTGCAGTTCGATTTCACGCTCGCTGCTCGGCGTCACCACCGGCAACACATCCAGCTCCCCGGCCTTGAGCTGTTCGATCTGACGATCCAGCGATGCCCCGCGCACGATCTCGAAGTTCAACCCGCTGCGCTGACTGATCAAACTCAGCAAATGCGCGGACAACCCGCTGAAGCGGCCGTCGGCATCGAAAAACGTCAGCGGCGCAAAATCGTCGATGGCACCGACCCTCACCCGTGGATGCTGGTCCAGCCAGGCCTGCTCACTGGCACTGAGTTGCACCCGTGATTGTTCAGCCATCTCGGCAAGGCCAACGCTCCAGCGCTGCTCGATGCGTTGGCGATGCTCCATGGGAATGGCGGCCAGCACCTTGTCGACGATGCGTTTGAGGCGTACATCGCTGCGCAACAAGGCAAAAGCGAACGAATTGGCGTCCAGCCCTGACGGGCCGGCTAATTGCAGGTCGTTGCGATAATTGGTGTTGATCAGATAGTTGGCACTGATGAAGTCGCCCAGATACACATCATCCGCGCCGAAGGCCACCGCACCGAGCGCATCCATTGCCGAAGGGTAACGCTGCACACTGGCATAGGGATAAAACCCCTGCACATTCGCCAGCGGCAAATAGTCCTCGACCATGGCCAGACGCTTGCCGGCCAGATCGCTCGGCAATTGTTCTTCGAGCCGGGTCACCAGCATCGGCTGATCTTCAGCGTAGGCACGGGACAGGATGACGGCGGGGTCGGCGGCTTCAAAACTGTTGGACGTGCCCAGCAGATCGAGATCGCCGCGTTTAAGTGCCGCCATCACCGCGTCACGGTTGGCAAAACGCTGGACTTCGATGCGCACGCCGAGTAATTGCGCCAGCAGATCTGCGTAATCGGCAGTCAGCCCCTCGAGTTCCTGTTGATTGCGGGTAATTTCGAACGGCGGGTAATCCGGCCCGGAAATCCCCATGCGCAGCACCGGGTGCTGACGCAGCCACTGGCGGTCCTGCTTGTCCAGTCGCAGCTGGACGTTTGCCAGGCCAGTACGGGTCAATACCTGCAGCACCTGCGGCGCGTCACCCGCCCAACTGCTGGCGATCAGGCTCAACCACAGGCAGACAATCCAGCATCCGTGCCTCATGTGCGCTTGCTCAGATCACATGATTGCGCTTGGCGAACTCGCGCAAGAGCACCAATGAGTACACCCCGAGTTTTTTCATCAGACGGGTTTTATAGGTGCTGACGGTTTTGTGGCTCAGGTGCATGTCCGCGGCAATCGCCTTGTTCGATTTGCCCCGCGCCAGTTGCTCGAAAATGCTCAGTTCACGATCGGAAAGCTGATCGACCATCTGCTTTTCCGTAGTCTGCACCGCGTTCAACACACTGAGGTTTTCCGGCATCGAGGAAAAATAGGTGTAGCCCGACATCAGCGCCTGAATGGCTTTGTGCAGATGGTGCAACTGATTGGTTTTGGTCACATAGCCCATGGCCCCGGCACGCAGACAGCGCTCCTGATAAAACAGAGGGTCGTGAGAACTGAAGATCAGAACCCGGCAACGAGGATCATTGGCCTTGATGCGTGCCAGCACCTCCAGCCCGTCGAGTGCCGGTAAACGCAGGTCGAGTATCACCAGTTGCGGCTTGTGTTCACGAAAGAGCGACAGCACCTCGTTGCCGCTGGACGCCTCGTATATCTGCTTGAATCCTTCGGCTTGCAATACGATCCGGATGGCGGCGCACACCACTGGATGATCGTCGACGATCAGCGCTGACTTCATGGCCACTCCCAGTACAAAGTCTGACGAACAGGCCACCGATTGGGGCTGCTCCGGACTCAGTGGCTGCGCAGGGACTGTTACACGTAACGGCGCGCAAATCACCTGTCAGATCTGACAGGTGCAGGAAGTGCTTTTCTATGCATGCGCAGCGCTCTGCACCAACGGATTTACCCTGGGGGCTGATAACGTCTGTGCCCGTGCCGGAGCGTCGACCAGCGCCATCAACTGCTCGATCAACTGTTTTGATGGCAGTGACAAATGGCTGATCTGTACATTTTCCTGAGCGAAGCCGGAAGCCAGCTGCAACGGCGCCGTTTGCTCGTTGTAGATCAACGCCTGACGAACCTGCGGGTTATCGAGGAAAAAACCCAGCAGATCCAGTGAGCCTGCAGCGAGTTCGGCGTTGATGACCACCACATCGAAGGGCTCGCAACCGTAGTCCACCAGAGTCAGCAGCTCGGTAAGGTTCTGCACCGGAGCAATGCGGTAATAATTGAGGCCATTGAACAGTCGCTCGATTTTCATCCGGTGAAAATGCTGAGGGTCTGCGATCAGAATGCGCAGGGCTTTATTGATCATGATCGATCTCCCGGGGTCACGGTTTCTGGGTGCGGCAAGACTACGCAAGCTGCGTAGCGGGTTCTGTAGGAATAATCCGAAAAAAAAGGTTACTCATCCGAGTCATGCCCATCACTGTGCTGTCGCCAGGTCAGCGATCAAAGGGCCGAGTGTCTGCCGATCCGGTATACGGATCAGGGTCAAATAGCGTCGATCAGCGCTGTATATCGCCTGCGCGCCTGCCTCGCCGCGACGTTTGTCGTAAATAACGGCATGACGAATCTGCAGGTTGCATTGAAAAAAACGCAAAGGATCGTCTCCACCTACCGCTATCAGCTCAGCGTTGATGATCAGCAGGTCACAGTGCTCAAACGGATCGGACGAGTAATGCGTCGTACCCAGCAGCTCACGAAACGAATACACCGACGCGTACCCGCGATAGCCGAGTTCGTCGAGGCATTTGCCGATTCGCACATGCAGCGACCGTTGCTCGTCGGCAATAAGGATTCGCCAGCGTTTGTAGGACATTGTCTTTCACAGCCCAGGAAAATCACGCTCATCACGTGAATGACAAGGCTAAGCAAAAGGAGCCGTGACGCCTGTAGGACGAATCTTAAAAATGAATGGAGAACAGCCGAGAGCAAGCAAAAAAGCCACACCCGGTATGACCGGATGTGGCGGTGCTACTGAACGGACGAGCCCGGTTCATTCCGTGGTACTCGGACTCCAGAACGCCTGCACCACCAGCGCCGATGTGGAAATCCGCGCAACCAGTGCGTCGAGTTCATCACCATCGACCGACGTCGTCGCCAGCGTCGCTTCAATCTCGATTTCATCGGCGCCAAACGCATGCACATCAACATCACTGGCCGGGTAGTTGCTGCGCTCCAGTTCGGCTTCGAGCAAGGCGAACACGGCAGTTTGCTGTGAGCGTCGGGCGATGACATAGACGATGTTGGTGACTTCCGCCGAGACCACGTCCAGTGGCTGACGGTTGATGTTGTTGACGATCGGCCGCAGCAAAGTGTTGGCGGCGAGGATGAACAGCGTGCCGAGCACGGCTTCGGCAAGCAGATCGGCACCGGCACAGGCGCCCACCGCCGCCGAAGTCCACAGGGTCGCGGCGGTATTGAGACCGCGCACGTTGCCTTCTTCGCGCATGATCACCCCGGCGCCGAGAAAGCCGATGCCGGAGACCACGTAGGCAACCACGCGCACCGCGCCTTCAGCGCCGGCGAGACGGTTGGCCATGTCGACGAAAATCGCTGCACCGACCGCGACCAGCACATTGGTGCGCAGGCCGGCGGTGCGTTGCCGGTACTGGCGCTCGAAACCGATCAGACCACCGAGGATGAACGCGGCGCTGAGGCTGACGAGGGTGTCGAGCAGCGAATCGAGGTTGAGGTTGTTGATGGCTTGCATGATGAAATCCTTGAGAACACAAATTCCCCCTGTGGGAGCGAGCCTGCTCGCGAAAGCGGAGTGTCAGCCACTACAGCTGTGGCTGAAAAAACGCCTTCGCGAGCAGGCTCGCTCCCACAGGGGAACGGTGTTGGCCGTGCGGTTATTGCCAGCCGAACCGGCGGATGTAGAACCCTTTCACCGCCTGGGTCAGCGCCATGTACGCCAGCAGGATCACCGGCAGGAACACGAAGTACAGCGACGGCAGCGCCTGCAATTTGAAGTAGTGCGCCAGCGGCCCCATCGGCAGGAAGATGCCAACCGCCATGATGATTCCGGTCATCACCAGCAGCGGCATGGCTGCACGGCTTTGCAGGAACGGAATCTTCGGCGTGCGGATCATGTGCACGATCAGCGTCTGGGTCAGCAATCCGACCACGAACCAGCCGGACTGAAACAGGGTCTGGTGATCCGGGGTATTGGCATCGAATACGTACCACATCAAGGCGAACGTGGTGATGTCAAAGATCGAACTGATCGGGCCGAAGAACAGCATGAAGCGCCCGACGTCGCCCGGCTGCCAGCGTTGTGGTTTTTTCAGCATCTCCTCATCGACGTTATCGAACGGAATGGCAATCTGCGAAATGTCGTAGAGCAGGTTCTGCACCAACAGGTGCATCGGCAGCATCGGCAGGAACGGAATGAACGCACTGGCGACCAGCACAGAGAACACGTTGCCGAAGTTGGAGCTGGCGGTCATCTTGATGTACTTGAGCATGTTGGCGAAGGTGCGCCGCCCTTCGAGCACGCCCTCCTCCAGCACCATCAGGCTCTTTTCGAGGAGGATGATGTCCGCCGCTTCCTTGGCGATGTCCACCGCGCTGTCCACGGAAATGCCGATGTCGGCGGTGCGCAGTGCGGGTGCGTCGTTGATGCCGTCACCCATGAACCCGACTACGTGACCGTTGCCTTTGAGGATGCGCACGATGCGTTCCTTGTGCGACGGCGTCAGTTTGGCGAAGACGTTGGTGGTCTCTACGGCCACGGCCAGTTCGGCATCGCTCATGCGTTCAACGTCGTTACCCAGGAGCAAGCCCTGCTGAGCGAGACCGACTTCGCGGCAGATCTTTGCGGTTACCAGCTCGTTGTCGCCGGTCAGCACTTTCACTGCCACGCCATGTTCGGCCAGGGCCTTGAGCGCTGGCGCGGTGCTTTCCTTCGGTGGATCGAGGAACGCCACGTAACCGATCAGCGTCAGTTCCTGTTCATCGGCCAGGCTGTAAATTTCGCGACCTGCGGGCATCGAGCGGGCGGCCACCGCCACCACGCGCAAGCCTTCAGCGTTGAATGCTGCGGTGACCTGACGAATCCGGGTCAGCAATTCATCGCTCAAGGCTTCATCGACCTCGCCATGACGTACGCGGCTGCACACCGCCAAGACTTCTTCCACGGCACCTTTGCAGATCAGTTGATGTGGCTGGCCACGCCCTTCGACCACCACCGACATGCGCCGACGATTGAAGTCGAACGGGATCTCGTCGACCTTGCGAAATGCCGTGCCGACTTTCAGTTCACGGTGGACTTCCACGTGTTCCAGTACAGCGACATCGAGCAGGTTTTTCAGGCCGGTCTGGTAGTAGCTGTTGAGGTAAGCCATTTCCAGCACGTCGTCGGAATCGGCGCCCCAGACATCGACATTGCGCGCCAGGAAGATCTTGTCCTGGGTCAGCGTGCCGGTCTTGTCGGTGCACAGCACGTCCATGGCGCCGAAGTTCTGGATTGCGTCGAGACGTTTGACGATGACTTTTTTGCGCGACAGAAACACCGCGCCTTTGGCCAGCGTCGAGGTGACGATCATCGGCAGCATTTCCGGGGTCAGGCCGACGGCAACCGACAACGCGAACAGCAGTGCTTCAGTCCAGTCACCCTTGGTGAACCCGTTGATGAACAGCACCAACGGCGCCATGACGAACATGAAGCGGATCAACAGCCAGCTGACTTTGTTGACACCTTGCTGGAACGAAGTCACTGCGCGATCGGTTGCGCCGACACGCTGCGCCAACGCGCCAAAATAGGTGCTGTTGCCAGTGGTGAGAATCACCGCCACCGCCGTACCCGACACGACGTTGGTGCCCATGAACAGGATGTTGTCCAGCTCCAGCGGATTGCGTGTATCGCGATCAGCCTGACGCGGAAACTTCTCTACCGGCATCGATTCTCCGGTCATCGCCGCTTGGCTGACGAACAGATCCTTGGCACTGAGCACCCGGCAATCGGCAGGAATCATGTCACCGGCCGAGAGCACGATCAGGTCGCCCGGCACCAATTGCTTGATCGGCAATTCGCTGCGCGGCGCGTCACGGCGCATCACCGTGGCGGTGTTGCTGACCATGGCTTTCAGCGCATCGGCGGCCTGGTTGGATTTGCTTTCCTGCCAGAAGCGCAGCAGCGTCGACAGCACCACCATGGAGAAAATCACCACGGCGGCCTTGAGGTCTTCGGTCAGCCACGAGACCACTGCCAACAGGGTCAGCAGCAGGTTGAACGGGTTCTTGTAGCAGTGCCACAGGTGAATCCACCAAGGCAGCGGCTGCTCGTGCTCGACTTCGTTGAGGCCGTATTGCGCACGCAGCGCATCGACTTCGAAATCGGTAAGCCCATCGGAGTGGGTGCCGAGTGACGACAGTAAACCAGCGGTGTCGCAATGCGCGGCATCGACCAGGGTGTTGGCCAGAGTGGGTGGGACTTCACGGCTGACCGTGGTGTCGTTGATCGATTCCAGCAGCGCCAGACGACGGAAATGCCGGGCGATGTGGCGGGTCCGCAGAAAACCTGCGAAAAATTCCTTGAGCGTAAGTTTCATGGCTGTTGCCCCTATGGTCAGCCGGGAAACCGTCAAGCAGGTACGGCCGCGCCTCGTGCGCCGGAAAAACCGGCACGGCAAGGCCTGGCGCGCCGGTCAGAAAAGACAGGCGTGTCGATAGGGCTGCGATCACGACAATAAAGTCGCAATCACGCTCTGTTCAGCGTCGATGAGAAGGAACGTCCAGACATGGCCCAGGACGGGTCATGCACGGGATGCCGCTGCTCGCTTTACGGCGAGACAACGGCAGAGAAAGGCTGCGCGTTATCTTGCCGAGAATCTGCCGGTCACCGAGACCGGCCGACAACTGTCACTCGAACAAGTACCCACTGTGGGTCTCCGCTATTGATGAAAACGCGCGAAGCTTACGCCCCGATGATTGGAGAGTAAACCCGCAAAAGGCCGTGTGTCGGGGAATGTGGGGGATGTTCAGGAAGGGTTCAGGATGATCGTTCCCACGCTCTGCGTGGGAATGCAGCCCAGGACGCTCCGCGTCCCTATCGAAGGCCGAACGCGGAGCGTCCGTAGAGGCATTCCCACGCAGAGCGTGGGAACGATCTCGATGTAGGAGCTGCCGAAGGCTGCGATCTTTTCGCCTTTTAGCTGGCCGTCGCCAACAGCAGATCCGCCATCGAACGATGCCCACGATGCTTGCCATGCTCATACAAAGAACCGGCAATCTCGTCCGCGCGGATCGGCAACACCGACAGCAACGTGTCGCTCAGACCATGGCTGGCCTGGCAGAAGCCCTGCATGTAGATGCCGGCCTTGCAGCGCTCGTCGGTGATCAGTTTGTAGTTGCGATCAACCTCGAAGTCGCCCAGGTACTCTTCCAGCGGTGCCAGCAGTTTACGGTGCATCTGCCGCTCGTAGCCGGTGGCCAGAACAACCGCGTCGTAGTTGCGCACGGTGACTTCGCCGGTGGCGTTGTTGCGCACGGCCAACGCGATACCGTTTTCGGTAGCGGTAGCGCTCTCGACGGTGGTCAGCGTGCGGAACGCGTGACGGGCAATCCCGGAAACCTTCTGACGATAGAAGATGCCGTAGATGCGCTCGATCAGGTCGATGTCGACCACCGAATAGTTGGTGTTGTGGTACTCGTTGACCAAGCGCTCACGCTCGGCGCTGTTCTGCTGGAACACCAGGTCGGTGAATTCCGGCGAGAACACTTCGTTGACGAACGGGCTGTCGTCCGCAGGCTTCAACGCCGAGCCGCGCAGGATCATGTCGACCTGCACCGACGGGAACGAATCGTTCAGATCGATAAAGGCTTCCGCCGCGCTCTGCCCACCACCGATGATCGCAATGCTCATCGGCTGGTTGTTCACGCACGGCTGCTTGGCCATCTGCGACAGATACTGCGAGTGGTGGAACACGCGAGTGTCGCCCTTCAGCGCCTTGAATGCCTCGGGAATACGCGGCGTGCCGCCGGCGCTGACCACCACCGAGCGGGTCGTGCGCACATGTTGCAGGCCGTCGCTGCCACGGGAAATAACCCGCAATGCTTCAACCTGATGGTTGTGCAGCACCGGTTCGATGGTCAGCACTTCTTCGCCGTAACGGCTCTGCTCGTTGAACTGCCCGGCGACCCAGCGCAGGTAATCGTTGTACTCCATGCGGCATGGGTAAAAGGTGCCGAGGTTGATGAAGTCGACCAGACGGCCGTGGTACTTGAGGTAATTGACGAACGAATACGGGCTGGTCGGATTACGCAGGGTCACCAGATCCTTGAGGAAGGAAATCTGCAACTCGCTTTGCGTCGACAGGGTATTGCCGTGCCAGCTGTAGTTGGCCTGCTTGTCGAGGAACAGCACATCCAGCTCACCCTGGATCGGGCCGCGCTCTTGCAGAGCGATGGCCAGCGCCAAGTTCGAAGGGCCGAAACCGACGCCGATCAGGTCGTGAACGATGGGCGATGCAATTGCCTGTGTCATTTCCAGTGTCCTCTGGATGAACCCCTCAACCGTGGGGATAAAGCCTGGGTGACCTGACCGGCCCGGAGCAGGACAGCAGATCGTCTGTTGATTAGGAACGAGGACGGTGAAAAGAAATTTACTGAGGAGAGATCAATGGGCGTCCCATTGTTTGATGCGCACCCGGCAATGTTTCATGGCATTGACGATGTGCTTCTCCACCAGCGCTTTGGAAATACCCAGGCTTGCGGCGATTTCGTTGTGGGACAGGCCTTCGATCTTGCGCAGCAGAAAGCTTTCGCGGCACAGCGGCGATAATTCGGCCAGCGCGCGCTGGAGCATCTCCAGGCGTTGACCGTGATCGAGGGTGCCATGGGGCGACGGGGTGAAATAGCGCTCTTCGTTGTCGAGCACTTCCAGCGATTCGACCTGGCGCGAGGCATTGCGACGATGGTCGTCGATGACCAGATTCAATGCCGTTCGATAAAGAAACGCCCGGGGCTGCTCGATCGGCGTGTCGCTGGAGCGCTCGAGTACGCGCAAATAGGCGTCATGCACCACATCCTCGGCAACCTGGCGGTTGCCCAGCTTGGCGTTCAGGAAACACACCAGCTCGCGATAGTAGTTTTCCAACATGACTCCCGGCCGCAGCAGTGCGGTTTCGATCCTTGAGCCACACCCGCCACCGTCAAAACGACAGTGGCACGATGCTGGCAATTTCAGATGCGTAATTTATAGTAATTCTCATATAGATTTAAAGCGCTGTTTCGATTTGCCCGACAAATTGTTAGCTTCTATACCTGTTACCGCGTTTTTCAGCGCTTAAATTACCCAACGCGTCCCTCGTTTAAAAAACAGTTCCCCGTATCTGTCGCCTCCTGCGCCAGCGTTCGGTCTTGGCCCGTGTGCGGTGCCGGCTGGATGACGGGTCGATTTCCACTGGCCGGAACCCTGCATGAAACGTCCCCGCCCCGCCCGACGCGCCCTGCTCGTAGCCCTTTGTCTGATTCCCGTTGTCGCCGTAGCCGCCTGGCAGATATTGCCCCCTGGCCGGGACAAGTTCGCCACCGTGCAAGTCAGTCGCGGCGACATTGAAAGCAGCGTCACCGCGCTGGGCACGTTGCAGCCACGGCGCTACGTAGATGTCGGTGCGCAGGCTTCCGGGCAGATCCGCAAAATCCACGTAGAAGTCGGCGACGTGGTCAAGCAAGGACAATTGCTGGTCGAAATCGATCCATCGACGCAAAAGGCCAAACTCGACGCCAGCCAGTTCTCCATCGAGAACCTCAAGGCGCAGTTGCAAGAACAACAGGCGCAGCACGAATTGGCGCGACAGAAGTACCAACGCCAGCAGAACCTCGCGGCCGGTGGCGCCACCCGCGAAGAAGACGTGCAGACCGCGCGCGCCGAACTCAAGGCCACCCAGGCGCGGATCGACATGTTCCGTGCGCAGATCCGTCAGGCCGAGGCCAGTCTGCGCAGTGACCAGGCCGAACTCGGTTACACGCGCATCTATGCGCCGATGGAAGGCACGGTGGTTGCACTCGATGCCCGCGAAGGCCAGACCCTCAATGCCCAGCAACAGACGCCGCTGATTCTGCGTATCGCCAAACTGTCGCCAATGACGGTCTGGGCTGAGGTCTCCGAGGCGGACATCGGCCATGTCAAACCGGGCATGACCGCGTACTTCACCACGCTCAGCGGTGGTAATCGGCGCTGGAGCAGCACCGTACGACAAATTCTGCCGGTGCCCCCCAAACCGCTGGATCAAACCAGTCAGGGCGGCGGCAGCCCGGCCAGTTCGAGTAAAAGCGGCAGCGCGCGCGTGGTGCTGTACACCGTGCTGCTGGACGTCGATAACGCCGACAACGCCTTGATGGCAGAGATGACCACGCAAGTGTTCTTCGTTGCCGACCAGGCAAAAAACGTTCTCACCGCACCGGTCGCTGCCCTGCAAGGCAGCGCGGTGGCCAATCGGCAGACCGCGCAGGTCATCGCCGCCAATGGCCAGATTCAGTCCCGCGAAGTACGCACCGGCATCAGCGACCGTCTCAAAGTGCAGATTATCGAGGGCTTGAACGAAGGCGATCACTTGCTGATCGGCCCGGCCGACGGCAGCGGAGGTTGAATGCAAACGCCTCTGATCGACCTGCAGGACATCCGCAAATCCTACGGCGGCGGTGACGCTCCCGAAGTTCACGTGTTGCGCGGCATCGACCTGTCGATTCACGCCGGCGAGTTCGTGGCGATTGTCGGCGCGTCCGGTTCCGGTAAATCGACACTGATGAACATTCTCGGCTGCCTCGACCGGCCGACGTCCGGCGAATACCGCTTCGCCGGGGAAAACGTCGCCGGCCTCGACAGCGATGAACTGGCCTGGCTGCGGCGCGAAGCCTTCGGTTTCGTGTTCCAGGGCTATCACCTGATTCCGTCCGGCTCGGCCCAGGAGAACGTCGAGATGCCGGCCATCTACGCCGGCACACCCGCCGCCGAACGCCATGCGCGCGCCGCCGCCCTGCTCGACCGTCTCGGTCTGGCCGCGCGCACCGGCAACCGCCCCCATCAGCTGTCCGGCGGCCAGCAACAACGCGTGTCGATTGCTCGCGCACTGATGAATGGCGGTCACATCATTCTGGCCGACGAACCGACCGGCGCCCTCGACAGCCACAGCGGCAAAGAAGTCATGGCGCTGCTCGATGAACTGGCGAGCCAGGGCCACGTGGTCATTCTCATCACCCACGACCGCGAAGTGGCGGCGCGGGCCAAGCGCATTATCGAAATCAGCGATGGCTTGATCATCAGCGATAGCGCCAGAAACAACCCCGATGCCCAGCACAGTGCCAATCCCGGCGCCCTGCAAGCGGTGGATCTGCGCAAGCGCTTGAGCGAAGGCGCCGAAGCTACCGGCGCCTGGAAAGGTGAACTGGTCGATGCCCTGCACGCCGCTTGGCGAGTGATGTGGATCAACCGCTTCCGCACCGCGCTGACCCTGCTCGGCATCATCATCGGCGTCGCCTCGGTGGTGGTGATGCTCGCCGTCGGCGAAGGCAGCAAGCGTCAGGTCATGGCGCAAATGGGCGCGTTCGGTTCGAACATCATTTATCTCAGCGGCTCGGCGCCCAACCCGCGAACGCCACCGGGCATCATCACCCTCGACGATGTGCACGCTCTGGCGAGCCTGCCGCAAGTGCAGCGGATCATGCCGGTCAATGGCGCCGAAGCCGGCGTGCGCTTCGGCAACGCCGACCACCTCAGTTACGTCGGCGGCAATGACACCAATTTCCCGGCGATCTTCAACTGGCCGGTGGTACAGGGCAGTTACTTCACTGAGGCCGACGAACAGAACGCAGCCGCCGTTGCGGTGATCGGGCACAAGGTGCGGAGCAAACTCCTCAAGGACATACCCAATCCGATCGGCCAGTACATCCTGATCGAGAACGTACCGTTTCAGGTGGTCGGGGTGCTCGCGGAAAAAGGTGCCAGCTCCGGCGACTCCGACAGCGACAACCGCATCGCCGTGCCCTACTCCGCTGCCAGCGTCAGGCTGTTCGGCACGCGCAATCCCGAGTACGTGGCCATCGCTGCCGCCGACGCACGCAAGGTCAAGGACACCGAACATGCCATCGAACAATTGATGTTGAACCTGCACAACGGCAAAAAGGATTTCGAACTGACCAACAACGCCGCGATGATCCAGGCCGAAGCGCGCACACAAAACACCCTGTCGCTGATGCTCGGCTCGATTGCGGCGATCTCGTTGCTGGTCGGCGGCATCGGCGTGATGAACATCATGCTCATGACCGTCCGCGAACGCACCCGCGAGATCGGTATCCGCATGGCCACCGGCGCCCGTCAGCGCGACATCCTGCGCCAGTTTCTCACTGAAGCGGTGATGCTCTCAGTGGTCGGCGGCATCGCCGGCATCGCCCTGGCGCTGATCATTGGCGGCGTGCTGATTCTCAGTGAAGTCGCGGTAGCGTTCTCGTTGATGGCGGTACTCGGCGCTTTTGGTTGCGCCCTGGTCACCGGTGTTGTCTTCGGCTTCATGCCGGCCCGCAAAGCTGCCCGACTCGACCCGGTCACGGCCCTTACCAGTGAATGATCGCTCTATGAAACCGCGCCTCAGCCTGTTGACCGCCTGCCTGATACTCAGCGCTTGCGGCAGTTCCGCACAACGTCCGGACAGCGGCATTGTCCCGCCTGTTGCGTGGCAATCGCCACACGACACCCGCGCCGAACGCGACACCCTGCGCTGGTGGACGCGCTTCGCCAGCCCGCAGCTCAATCAACTGATCGAACAGGCTCAGGTCGGCAGTTATGATCTGGCCGCAGCCATCGCTCGCGTGCGTCAGGCGCGCGCTGCCACCGTCATTGCCAGTGGCTCGCAATTGCCGGAAATACAAGGCACCGGCAACGCCAATCGGCAGAAGCTGTTGCGTGGCGAAGGTTACCGTCAACTGGATGCCGACAGCAGCAACAAGGCTGTGGACTACTTCGATGTCGGCCTCAACGCCAGTTACGAAATCGACTTCTGGGGCGGCAAGCGCGCATCGCGCGACAGTGCACAGTTCAGCCTGCAAGCCAGCGAGTTCGATCGCGCCACCGTCGAATTGACCTTGCTCAGCGGCGTCGCCAACAGTTACACCCAGGTGCTGTCGCTGCAGGAGCAGAGTCGCATTGCCGAGCTGAACCTGGCCAATGCGCAAAGCGTTCTGCAACTGGTGCAGACGCGCTACAACGCCGGCTCGGCCACCGCGCTGGAGCTGGCCCAGCAGAAAAGCCTGGTGGCCGCACAACAACGCCAACTGCCGACCGTCCGGCAACAAGCCCAAGATGCGCGAATCGCGCTGGCGGCGCTGCTCGGGCGTCCAGTGCAAGACCTGCCGACCGGTCATGAGTCCTTCGATCAATTGCAATGGCCGCAGATTGCTGCCGGCCTGCCCAGCGAACTGCTGACCCGCCGCCCGGACATTGCCCGCGCCGAGGCGCAACTGGCGGCAGCCCAGGCGGACGTCACCGTGGCTCGCGCGGCGATGCTGCCAAAAATCACCCTGAGCGCGAGCATCGGCTCCGGCGCCAATCAGGCGGGTGACCTGTGGCGCAGTCCGTTCTACAACCTCACCGGCGGGCTGATCGCACCGATCTTCAACAATGGTCGTTTGGGCGCCGAACGCGACAAAGCCACGGCTCGTCAGCAGGAGCTGCTGGAAACCTATCGAGGCGCGATCATCAACGGTTTCGCCGACGTCGAAAAAGCCCTCAACAGCATCCGCGGCCTCGATGAACAACGGCAGTGGCAGAGCGAAGAGCTGAACCAGGCGCAAACCGCCTTCAACATCGCCCAGAGCCGCTATCAGGCCGGCGCCGAGGACTTGCTGACCGTATTGGAAACCCAGCGCACGCTGTATGCGGCGCAGGACCAGAACGTGCAACTGCGGCTGTCGCGAATGCAGGCGAGTATTGCCTTGTACAAGGCATTGGGCGGCGGGTGGCAGGCACTGTAATCGCGCAGCCCGGCCAAGCGCTTTCGCGAGCAGGCTCGCTCCCACAAGAGAGCGCATTTCAACTGGTGGGATGCGGCCAACCTGTGGGAGCGAGCCTGCTCGCGAAGAAGTTGACGCGGTAATCAGGCCTGAGTCTGTTTGGCCTTCAGATTGCGCGCATACCACGGTCGTTGCGGCACGCGGCGGAACAGCCCGGCGAGTTTTTCCTCGTCGTTGAGGAAGGTGATGCGCAGCGCCAGCTTCATGGTTTCCGGGTCCATCTCCACGGTCTTGCCCGCCTGCAACCCAGGCGTGGTGCTGCAACCATGGGTGACCGGACCCAGCCAGGGGTCATCGACTTCGTTCCAGCGTCCCGGTGCAAACCACTGCACACCATTGACCACCTTGCGCGTGACCTCCCCCGGATGGAAACGCTCGTGAGCGCGAAACCAGTCTTCAATACGATCATCGATCCAGCCATGGAAGTGCCAGAACGACGGGTTGACGTGGGATGAAAACGGGTCGCCAAGGAAGTCATTTTCCGGGCCATACCAACGTGCAGCGAAGTCGGCAGGATCACGCGCAAAAGGCACGGGCTGACCGTTGGACGGATCGCGCGGCACAGACGCCCAGCGCATGTGCAGCCAGTCGTGCAGACCCAGCTCCACCTCGGAACCGAACTGGCCCAGCGTCAGTCTGGCCAGATACGCCGGATCACGGTATTGCGACTCCCAGACCTGAAAGTTGCTTTCGTAGGTCTCGGCCGTCTTGAGATCGCTGACCCACTTGCTGTATTCATCATCACCGTCGGCCAGCCACGGAGGCGGCAGCGCCGTGCCGTCATGATTGTCGAAGTAACGGGCGAAACCCGGGCGATCACGGATCAATTCCGGCTGTGGCAGCGGAAAGTATTGCCACGATGGCAGGTCCTGCATCGAGCGCGCCGTGCCGAGCATGTGCCGGTGCATAAAGAAGAAATCGACGCCGGAACCATTGCGATCCTTGCGCGGCCCACGAGCATCGCGCTCCTTGTCGCGCGGCCCCGGTTGCCAGCCGATGCCGCGCAAGGCTTCGCGCTTGTCCTCTGGCAAGGTGTGCCACTTGTCCCGCGTCGCATGCCACAACTGGTGGAACAGCCGGTGCTCGGGGGAAATCAGCCAGGCCAGCAGCGTCGGATTCAGCGGCGTACGTTCACGCGCTTCGGGAAACAGTCGCTTGACCGCTACGAAGCCGTTGTCCTGTGCGGGCAAGGCCAGAGGGCGATCCAGGCGCAAGGCTTTACCGCTGAGGGTGCCTTTGCCGGCGTTGCCGAAATCGGCCCAGACCTCGTCGAGGATCATCTCCAGCTCATAGTTGATCTGGCCTTGCGCACCGATCAGCCGCCAGGTCAACTTCGCGGCGTCGGCACCGGCGAGATCGCCAAGAATTCGGTAACGAGGTGTTTCGCCGGAGCGCAAACGCTCCGGTGTATCAAGAAAACCACAGACGCCACGGCCTTTCTGGCCGATGTCGAGGAACACTTGCAGGCCCTTGGCCGGAAGCCCTTCAAGGCCTGCGTCACGGCCTTCGAAGCGAATATCCCAGACGCCCCGCAAGGCACTGGCCAAGCGTTGTCCGGCGAGGTCGGCGACGTCGAAAGACGCTTCACCCGGAGTGATCGTCGGATCCGGCTTCGTCCATTCACGATGCCCAAACCAAGCCGCAGGCACCGCAGCGCCAGTCAGCGCCAGACCTGCCATGAACCATCGTCGAGAAATCTTCATTGCCCTACCTGTGTCAGCCATGAAGCAGGCTTTATCCAAGCTAGAACGTTTGTTGCGCGGGTAAATTTATGTGGGTTTGAAAAGATCGCAGCCTTCGGCAGTTCCTACATCGAATGTATATCCCTGCAGGAGCTGCCGAAGGCTGCGATCTTTTAACCTGGCAAGCTAAATTCCACGGCCATCCACTCGTTCTTCCCAGATAGCAAAGGCTTTGCGCCTGCACCTCGATGGCGAACCCGACTGAGATGGCAATGACAAAACCACGTTCGAAAAAGGCTCTATTCATCGGCCTGCCCTTAGCCCTGGCGATCAGTGCCGGTGCAGGCTTTGCCGTCTGGCATCACTGGTTCAAGGACGACCTTGGCTATGACGCCAAGATTGTGAAACAGGCAGATGAACTGCACGAACGCATGCTCTCCTTCGACAGCCATGTCAGCCTGATGCAAAACTTCGGCACCGACGGTCACGAGGCCGACAAGGATGGCTCCGGCCAGTTCGACCTGGCCAAGGCCAGTCGCGGTCGTTTGTCTGGCGCGGCGCTGACCATTTTCGGCTGGCCGGAAATGTGGAACGGCCCCGATGCCCCGCACAAACCTACCGCGGGCTTCATTGATGAAGCACGCAACCAGCAAGAGATCCGCTACAAGATCATTTCCGGCATGGTGCGCGACTTCCCCAATCAGGTCGCAATCGCCTACACCCCGGACGATATGCGCCGCCTGCACGGCGAAGGCAAGTTCGCGATTTTCATCAGCATGCTTAACGCCTATCCACTGGGCCATGACTTGAATCTGCTGGACCTGTGGACGGCGCGCGGCATGCGCATGTTCGGTTTCAGCTATATCGGCAACAACGACTGGGCGGACTCATCGCGCCCGTTGCCATTTCTCAATGATTCTCCGGACGCCCTCGATGGCCTCTCCGATCTGGGCAAGCAGGCGGTCAAGCGCCTCAATGATCTGGGCGTAATCATCGACGTATCACAAATGTCGACCAAAGCCCTCGAACAAGTCGCACAGCTGAGCCGTACGCCACTGATTGCCTCGCACTCGGCGCCGCGCGCGATGGTCGACATCCCACGCAACCTCAGCGACAAAGAGATGCAGTTGATCAAGAACAGCGGCGGCGTGGTGCAAATCGTCGCGTTCTCCCAGTACCTGCGGCCGCTGACCCAGAAGACCCAGGATCGCCTCAACGAACTGCGCAAGGAATTCGACCTGCCGCCCCTGCCAAACCTGGCGATGGCGCTGATGCCGGGCGACCCGATCATTGCGGCCTGGTCCGAAACGAAATTCGGCCTGTACGCCAGCCGTCTGTACGCGATCCTCGAAGACGAACCGAAGGCCAGCCTCAAGGATTTCGGCGACGCCATCGAGTACGCCGTGCGCAAGATCGGCATCGACCATGTCGGCATCAGCTCCGACTTCAATGAGGGCGGCGGCGTCAAAGGTTTCGAGAACGTCGGCGAGATCCGCAATGTCACCGCTGAACTGCTGTCGCGCGGTTACTCCGAAGCCGACATCGGCAAACTCTGGGGCGGCAACTTCCTGCGCGTCTGGGATCAGGTCGAAAAAGCCGCGAAACCGGCGCTGGCCAACGCGCAGGGAACGACGCAGCCATGAGCAATCGTCGTGATTTTCTGAAACAGGCCGGACTGCTCGCCGCTGCGCTGCCACTGGGCGCCAGCCTGCCGAACATCGCCAGCGCTGCCGCCACGGCTGCGCCCGCTGCGCCAATGCCGCGCAGCAAGTGGACGCAGTTGCAGCAACTGTTCAATCAGGATCCGGACTACCTGCACTTTTCCAACTTCCTGATCACCTCGCACCCGAAACCGGTGCGCGAAGCGATTGAACGGCATCGCGCCGCCCTCGACAAAAATCCCGGTTTGACCATGGATTGGGACCTCGGCGTGATCGAGCAGCGCGAGGAAAACGTCCGCGTCTGGGCCGGCCAATACCTGCAGGTAAACGCTAAACAGATCGCCCTGACCGGCAGCACCACTGAAGGTCTGACGATGATTTACGGCGGTGTGCATGTGCGCCCCGATCAGGAAATCCTCACCACCGCCCACGAACACTACGCCACCCACACCATCCTCGCCTTGCGCAAGGAACGTGAAGGCACGCAGGTGCGCAAGATCCGGCTGTTCAAGGATCCGCAGACCGCGACCAAAGCCGAAATCCTCGCCGCCATCGACACTGCCATCCGCCCGGAAACCCGTGTGCTGGGGATGTGCTGGGTGCATTCGGGCAGCGGCGTGAAGCTGCCGATCGGTGACATCGGCGCCATCGTCGACAAGCACAACCGTGGCCGCAGCGATGCCGACCGGATCATTTATGTGGTCGATGGCGTGCACGGTTTCGGCGTCGACGACCTGAGCTTTGCGCAGATGAACTGTGATTTCTTCATCGCCGGCACCCACAAGTGGATGTTTGGCCCGCGCGGCACCGGCATCGTCTGCAGCCGTTTCGAGGAGGTCAAATACGTGACGCCGATCACCCCGACTTTCTCCGAAGCCACCGCGTTTTCCACCACCATGACGCCCGGTGGCTACCACTCTTTCGAGTATCGCTGGGCGCTGGACGAAGCCTTCAAGCTGCATCTGCAATTGGGCAAGGCCGAGGTCGAAGCGCGCATCCACGCGCTCAACAGCTACCTGAAGAAACGCCTGCTGGAACACCCGCAAATCGAACTCGTCACGCCGCTGAGCACGCAACTGTCGGCCGGTTTTACCTTCTTTCGGGTCAAGGGCCAGGACTGCGACAAAGTCGCCGCGTACCTGATGCAAAACCGGGTGGTCGCCGACGCCGTGAACCGCGACGTGGGCCCGGTGATTCGTACTGCACCGGGCCTGCTCAACGACGAAGCGCAAATCGATCGCTTGATGGCGCTATTGGCCAAACAGCTGTAGGCGCCCCGCTCCCACGTTTCCTTTCAACCTGTTATCGAGAGTCATGATGAACAGTAGTGAACCGCGTAATTTTTCCTTGAAGGCCTTACCCGCACTGGGCCTCGCCGCGTTGCTCGGTTGTGCCTTGCCGGGGCTGGCGCAAGCGGCCGAACCGCTCAAACCGGGCAAAGTCTTCAAGGACTGCAAGGACTGCCCGGAAATGGTCGTGCTGCCCACCGGCACCTTCACCATGGGCACCCCGGAGGACGAAGTCGGCCGCGAGCCGGACGAAGGTCCGATGCACCCGGTGACCTTTGCCAAACCGCTGGCCATCAGTCGTTTCCAGGTGCTCAAAGGGCAATGGGACGCCTACCTCGCCGACACCGGCTATCAGATGCCCGACGGCGACAAACGCCCGGGCCGCGCGTGCAAGGCCGGTATTCCCGACTACGCGGGCAGCGATCCGAAAAAGCAGTACACCGACAAGCATCCGGCGGTGTGCATGGACTTTCCCGAGGCCGAGGCCTATGTAGCCTGGCTGTCGAAGAAAACCGGTAAATCGTATCGACTGGTCAGCGAATCGCTGCGTGAATACGCCGCCCGTGCCGGCAGCGCCGGACCTTTCCCGTTCCCCTTCGATGAAGGCAAGGAATACAGCATCGCCAAACACGCCAATACCTATGGCGCCGCCGACGGCTACAACTTCACCGCGCCGGCGGGCAAGTTTCCGGCGAACGCCTTCGGCGTCTACGACATGCACGGCAACATCTATGAATGGACCGCCGACTGCTACAACGAAAACTATGTCGGCGCGCCGAGTGACGGCAGTGCCTGGCTGACCGGTGACTGCAAGATCCGCCGCATCCGCGGCAACGACTGGGGTGAAGCACCGGTGTTCTCGCGCTCGGGTAATCGCAACGCCACCTACAGCGATACGCGCGGCGACTGGATCGGTTTTCGCGTCGCGCGCGATCTCTAAGGACAGCGGTAACGACAGCCGCCATGGCGGCGCGGGCCGCTCGCTCGTCGCTTCAGCCTCGATAAACCCGTGGTCGGCTAAATCGCCGCCCACGGGTTTCGTCTTTTAACCAGCCCAATCCTTGAAACGATGCCGTTAGCGGCACTAGAAGCGGAAACCTCCATGACCACAAAATCGCGCGGAGCCATCAGTGAAGTCCTCGGCCTGCTCAAGCCTTACCGGGTCGTCGTGGCGCTGTCGATCCTGCTCGGCATGCTTGGTGGCGTCAGCGTCACCGCACTGCTGGCGACCATCAACAAAGCCCTGAACGGCAGCGGCGTTCCGTCAGCGACAGTGCTGCTGACGTTTGCCGGCCTCTGCGCGTTTGCCTTGTTGACTTCGATTCTGTCGGACATCGGCACCAACCATGTTGGCCAGCACATCATCGCCGGCCTGCGCAAATCACTCGGCGAAAAAGTCCTGCTGGCACCTATCGAACAGATCGAGCGGTTTCGCAGTCATCGCCTGATTCCGGTGCTGACCCATGACGTCGACACCGTGAGTGATTTCGCGTTTTCCTTTGCGCCGCTGGCGATCGCTTTCACCGTCACCCTCGGTTGCCTGGGTTACCTGGCCTACCTGTCCCTGCCGATGTTTGCCCTGCTGTTGATCGCGATCGTGATCGGCACCGTCGTTCAATACATTGCGCGGGCCAAAGGCATCAAAGGTTTCGAAGCGGCACGAGAAGCCGAGGACGAACTGCAAAAGCACTACAGCGCGATCGCCGCGGGTGCCAAGGAATTGCGTATTCATCGCCCGCGCCGCCAACGCATGTTCAGCCAGCGCATCGAGGGCACGGCGGATTACATCTGTAACACACACATCCGTTCGATCAACACGTTCGTGGTGGCGAAAACCTTTGGCTCGATGCTGTTTTTCGTGGTGATCGGTCTGGCCCTCGCGCTGCAATCGTTCTGGCTCGGTACCGACAAAGCCGTGCTCAGCGGTTTCGTGCTGGTGTTGCTGTACATGAAAGGCCCACTGGAATATCTGGTCACCACGTTGCCGGTGGTCAGTCGCGCGAACATTGCCTTCAAACGCATTGCCGAACTGGCCGAGCAGTTTTCCTCGCCGGAACCGCACTTGCTCCTGCGCGAGTCGACGCCCGCGAGCAAAACCGCAGTGCAACAGTTGCAAATGCACAACGTGCACTACGCCTTCCCGCCGGTTCAGGGCAGCGCTGCATTTGAGCTGGGTCCGGTCAATCTGAACATCGCGCAGGGTGACATCGTGTTCATCGTCGGCGAGAACGGCGGCGGCAAAACCACCCTGATCAAATTGTTGCTGGGCCTGTATGCGCCGCAACGCGGGGAAGTCCTGCTCAATGGCCAGGTGGTCGATGCCCAGGCGCGCGATGATTATCGCCAACTGTTCACCACGATCTTCGCCGACTACTACCTGTTCGATGAACTGGTACAGGGCGACAAACAAGTGCCGGCCGACACCAGCCGCTATCTGGAACGCCTGGAGATTGCGCACAAGGTGAGCATCAACGACGGTGTTTTCAGTACCACCGATCTGTCCACCGGCCAGCGCAAACGCCTGGCGCTGATCAACGCCTGGCTGGAAGAACGTCCGGTGCTGGTGTTCGACGAATGGGCTGCCGATCAGGACCCGGCCTTCCGGCGCATCTTCTACACCGAGCTGCTGCCGGAGCTGAAACAGATGGGCAAGACCATCATCGTGATCTCCCACGACGACCGCTACTTCGACGTCGCCGATCAACTGGTGAGGATGGAGGGAGGCCGAGTGGTCACCCACAAAAAGCCCCTCGAGACTGCTTGATCGATTGCACCTTTGCAGCCGGCCGGACGCCCGTCCTGCCGGCCTTCAATCCGAATGTCTATCGCCGTGGACCCGACTGTCGGCAACGCCGTCAGCGCTCACGGTGCTGCCAACCACGAGAGCCCGATGAACGACTTACTCGATGATGAGGTACTGGCGCTGCTGATGGCAGATGCCGGCGAGCAATCCCAAGGCATCATTGCCCGTCCCCACCCGGCCCCGGCCCCCCTCTCCTTCGCGCAACAGCGATTGTGGTTCGTACAACAGCTGACACCTGACAGTGCCGCCTACAACTTGCCACGCGCCGTACGCCTGAGCGGCTCCCTGCAAGCACAGCATCTGGAAATGGCGCTGAATAAAGTCATCGAACGCCACGATGTCCTGCGCAGTGCGATCGTCGAGATCGACGGGGTAGCCATGCAGGTGGTCGATGCACACGCAACGCTGCAGTTGGGCTTCGATGATCTGCGCGGGCTGAGCGCTGAAGCGCGCGAACAGCAGCTTGCCCAGCGCACTGCCGAAGAGGCCGCCAAGCCCTTCGACCTGAAGCAGGCGCCGCTGATGCGCGCGACACTGCTGCAAGTCGCCGACACGGAGCACTTGCTGTTGCTCAACATGCACCATATCGCCTCGGACGCCTGGTCCAACGCGATTCTGATGCAGGACCTGACCCGCGCCTACGCGCAAGCGGCAATGGGCATGAGCGCGCCACTGCCGCGCCCGGCCATCCAGTACGCCGACTATGCCGACTGGCAGCGTGGCGACTATCTGCACAGCCCGGCCTGCAAGACCAGCGCCGAATACTGGCAGAATTATCTGGGCCAGACGTTGCCGCCGCTGGATCTGCCGGTGGACTTTGCGCGCAATGACCAGCACAGCCATGCGGCCGGCAAACACGACTTCAGCCTGCCCGCCACCTTGGCGCAAGCACTCAATCGCTTCTGCCAGCAGCACGGTTTGACTCCCTTTGTGGTCGCCCTGGGCGCCTGGCAATTGCTCCTGAGCCGCTACAGTGGCCAGGACGATTTCACCGTCGGCGTGCCCAACGCCACACGCAACCGAAGTGAAATTCAGGATCTGGTCGGATTCTTTGTCAGCACCCAGGTCTATCGCGTGCGGATTGACCCGCAGCAGCCTTGCAAAGACTTTCTGCTGCGTCTGCGCCGCGAATCGCTGGCCGCGCTCGACCATGCCGACTACCCCCTGGAATTGAGCTTCGACGACCTGCAACTGCAAAGCAGTCAGCAGATCAATCCGTTGTTCCAGGTGCTGTTCAACTGGCGCACGGACGGCGGCACCTCGGTGCCGCTGAACCTGGGCGAATTGACCCTGGACTTTGTCGATGCCGGCAGCGGCCAGGCGAAATTCGACCTGTCGCTGGACGTCAGTTATTCCCTGAACCGCATCGACGCCAACATCGAATTCAGCCGCGACCTGTACCGCCCCGCCACCATCGAGCGGTTGGCCGGACATTGGCAGAACCTGTTGCACGCCATCACCGCAAATCCCGATGTTGCCCTGAGCGAACTGCCGCTGCTGAGTGACACCGAGTGCCGTCAGCAACGCGAACAATGGAACCCAGCCGTTGCGCCATTGCCGAGCGCAGGCGTGCATCAGCTCTTTGAACGCCAGGCACTGGCCACGCCGCATGCCCTCGCGCTGATTTGCGATGACGTGCGCCTGAGCTATGCCCAACTCAACTCGGCAGCCAATGGCCTGGCGCAGACCCTGATCGGCTATGGCGTGGGCCCGGAAGTGCGGGTGGGCATCGCGGTCGAGCGTTCGGCGCGGATGATCGTCAGCCTGCTGGCGGTGCTCAAGGCCGGCGGCGTGTACGTGCCACTCGACCCCGAATACCCGCAGGAACGCCTGACCTGGATGATCGAAGACAGCGGCTTGAGCGTGCTGCTCAGCCAGCGCTCTTTGCTCCAGCGCCTGCCTTCGGTAGCCGCGGTGAGCGTGCTGTGCGTCGATGAACTCGACCTCCTCGACAGCACGCACAGCGACAATCCGCCCTGCCGTACCCATGGCCATAACCTGGCATATGTGATGTTCACCTCAGGCTCCACCGGCCGACCAAAAGGTGTGGGGATTACCCAGGCGGCGTTGACCCGACACGCGCAAGTCGCCCTGCAATTCCTCGGCCTGACAGCCGCCGATCGATCGCTGCAATTTGCCACGTTCAACTTCGATGCCTTCGTCGAACAGCTCTACCCGGCGCTGATCTGCGGCGCGTCGGTGGTACTGCGCGGGCCGGACATCTGGGACAGCGAAACCTGGTACCGGCAGTTGCGCGACAAGCAATTCACGGTCAGCGACCTGACCACCACGTACTGGAACATGCTGGCGAGGGATTTTGCCGCTGCCGGTGTGCGTGACTACGGCCCGTTGCGCCAGGTGATCGTCGGCGGCGAAGCCATGCCACCGGAAGGCGTGGCGGCGTGGGGCAAGGCGGGACTTGGCCATGTGCGCCTGCTCAACACCTATGGCCCTACGGAAACCACGGTCAGTGCCACGGTGCTCGATTGCACGGATTACGTCACCGGGCAAATGCCACTGCCGAAAACCATGCCGATCGGCCGCCCCTTGGCTGGACGCGCCATTTATCTGCTGGACAGCGGTGGTCAACCAGTCCCGGTGGGCGTCGTCGGCGAGCTGGTGATTGCTGGCGATCTATTGGCCCGTGGCTATTTCCAGCGCCCGGAACTGACCGCCGAACGCTTCATGCCTGATCCGTTCAGCACGCAGGGCGGGCGCCTGTACCGCACAGGTGATCTGGCACGTTATCGTGCCGATGGCGTCATCGAATATGTCGGCCGACTCGATCATCAAGTGAAGATTCGCGGCTTCCGTATCGAACTCGGTGAAATCGAATCCTGCCTGCTGCAAATCCCGGCTGTTCGCGAAGCCCTGGTCCTTGCTCGCGAAGGATTGGCCGGGATGCAGTTGATCGGTTATGTCGTGCCGAGCGCCAGTGATTTGTCGAGTGAGCAGCACGATCAACTGCGCGCAGCCCTCAAGGCTGAACTGAAAAGCCGTCTGCCCGGCTACATGGTGCCCAGCCATCTGCTGATACTGGAAGCCATGCCCGTCAGCCCGACAGGCAAACTCGATCGCAAGGCGTTGCCGCTGCCTGACTTCAATCAGTCAGAGAATCGCTTCAAGGCCCCAGAAACTGCGTTGGAGCAAGCGCTGGCCGAGCTCTGGCAGGAAACCCTGCACGTCGACCGGGTCGGCCTCGACGACAATTTCTTCGAATTGGGCGGACATTCGATTCTGGCCATCCAGTTTATTGCCGCGCTCAATGCGCGCCTGGGGATCAAACTCGCTTTGCAGCAAATGCTCGCCCACGCCACCGTCGAAACCCTTGCGCAATTCATTGCCACGCAACACCAGCAGCAAGCCCAGTGCGTGGTGGAGCTCTCGGCCTCGGCCACCAGCGCCCCGCCGCTGTTCTGCCTGCATCCCAGCGGCGGCATCGTGTTCTGCTACCAACCGTTGGCCAAACGCCTGAGCAAACACGCGCGCACTTTCGGCGTGATGCACACAGGCTTCGCCGATAAACACGCCCACGCCCAGACCTGGGCGCAGATGATCGCCGACTACACCCGGCAGATTATCGACAAGCAGGCGGACGGCCCGTATCGCTTGATGGGCTGGTCGCTCGGCGGCTCCATCGCCATGGACATTGCTGCGGAACTGGAGCGTCAGGGACGTAAAGTGAGCTTCCTCGGTCTGGTCGATACCACCTTGCCGGACAGCCTGTTGCCGGCCGATCTGCCGCGCAAACCGCTGGAAGAAGAAAATCCCGAGTACTTCAGCGCACAGAATGAGCTGGCGACGGCTGTGGAAATGTTCAGTCTGATGTTCGCTCATCTGCACGAAGCGGCGGCACGCTTCCTCGCCGAGAATCCGCAGACCGATCTGAAGGCTTTCTACCAGTGGGCCAGCCAACAGGCTGCCACCAGCGAACAGGAAATGGTGGCGACACTGGACGCCATCAAACAGGAAATCATGAATGCCCAGGCGTTCGAGATCCATGATCGGCTGGTGAAATCCTACGACGCCTTCACGCTGCCAACGCTAAAGGTCGAGGCCAGTTGCTGGTGGTCGCTGTCGCACAAGACTTTGGAACAGGTGTTGCACTCGGAACAGGTGCTGCGTGAACACACCGTCAGCGGACGACTGCAAGGCTCGGTGCATTCCACCCTGCCCCACCGCAGCATGATTTACGGTGAGTCGTTGCTGGAGTCCTTCGAATCGGTGTTCCTGACGTGCGAGGCGGCACTGAAAAACTGATTTTCATCCTGACAAACAAAAACGCAGAAGCGCTGGCTTCTGCGTTTTTTTTTGCGTGACTTGACGCATAACCTGCGGGATTCAGCTGCAGACGGGCAAAAAAAACGGCCCACGCCCTCTGTAGAGGAGCGTGGGCCGCTTCGGTGAAGGGCCTTCAGTGCATCAGAACTGAGGGGTCCACTTCACGGAGAACATCACGTTACGCGGATCACCGAAGTTGTTGTTGCCGTCGAGCTGGTTGTAACCGGCCGCAATGTACTTCTTGTCGAACAGGTTGTTGGCGTTCATCGCCAGGCCGACCTCAGGTGTCAGCTGGTAGCCGACGCGGGCGTTCCATACGGTGTAACCCGCAACATCGTAGGTGCCTTCGTAACCCAGCGTATGGCTCTGGGTCACGAAGCCCAGGCCGGTGCTGACGCGATTCCACTCACCCGGCAACTGGTAGTTGGCCCACATGCGCAGCATGTGTTTTGGCGTCCAGGTGCTGAACACGCGACCTTCGTTGCTAGGATCTTTGATGTACTTGGTGGTGTTGTAGGTGTAGCCGGCAAACAGTTGCAGGTCTTGCACCACTTCGCCGCTGATCTCGGCGTCGATACCCTGGCTGCGCACTTTGCCCGAAGCGGTCGAGCAGTACGAACCATCGCACTCGAAACCACCGGCAATGTCGTTGATCGCACGGTTTTCCTGGTCGTAGCGGAAGAGTGCCAACGAGGTGTTGACCCGACCGTCCATCAACTCGCCCTTGAGACCGATCTCATAGTTGCTGCCGATAACCGGTTTGAGCACGGTGCCGTTGACATCGCGGTTGGTCTGCGGCTGGAACACGTCGGTGTAGCTGGCATAAACCGCCCACTCGCGGCTCAGGTCATAGACGATACCAGCGTAAGGCGTGACTTCGCCGGTTTCAGTCGCGGTACTTGGGTCGTTCTTGGTGATGCCGCCGAACGAAGATTGCGCCTTGGATTTGTAGCTGAAGTCATACCAGCTGACACGGGAGCCCAGCACCAGGGTCAGATCGTCGACCGGTTTGACACGCCAGGTGCCGTACACACCTTTCTGACGAACGTCATACTTGCTCAGCGTGCCACGACCGTTGGCAGCGATCAGGCTGTCATAGCTGATGTCGGTACGGTCCTTGTTCAGGTTGAAGATCGTGTCGCTGCTGTTGCTGAAAGTACGGGCGAGCTGGTCGTCCGTTTCGAGCTGGGAAAAGTTACCGCCCAACATCACTTCCTGCTGCATCGACAGGGCTTCGAACTTGCCATTCAGGTTCATGTCGATGCCGACCTTGGTGGAGTCGAAATCGGTCAGGAAGTTAGCGTACTGCACGCCGCTGCCATCCGCTTCCAGACCATCGCCGGCACTTTGCACGCGCTGGTTCTTCGCCTTGTTGCTCTCGGTCATGCGCACGGCACCGACCTTGAATGCCCAGTCTTCGTTGAAGCGATGTTCAAGATCGGCGTACAGCGTGGTGACGTCGATGTCCGAACTGTTCCAGCGCGCGCCGGTGTAGGTGGAGCGTGAGACGTCCGGCATCTTGCCGTCAGCATATCGCGGCAGACCACGGATCATCGGACGCGAATCACCGTCGGAACGGCTGACGGCCAGGCCCAGGGTGGTGTCATCGCTCAGGTCGAAGTCCAGCGAGCCGTACAGCGACAGGGTGCGACTCCATTCAGAGTCGATGAAAGAATTGCTCTGGTCCTGATCGGCTACCAGACGACCACGGATGGTGCCGGCCTGGTTCAGCGGGCCGCCTGCGTCGACTTGCAGACCGTAGTGATCCCACGAGCCAGCCTTGCCGGTCACGCTTACAGTCGGTGCCGCCTGACCGCGCTTGCGCACCAGGTTGATTGCGCCACCCGGGCTGCCAGTGCCTTGCAGCAACCCGGAGGCACCGCGCAGGATTTCCAGGCGGTCGAAAAAGACCAGATCCTGGGTCGCCCAGTTACCCAGCGAATAGGTGTTACGCGGGATCGGCACGCCGTCGTACTGCCAGTCGTCGATCTGGAAACCGCGCGAGGAAATGATCAAACCCTTGCCGACCCCCTGCAGACCCACGACACCAGTGGTCTGGTTGAGCGCGTCCTTGAGGTCAACCAGGTCCTGGTCGTCCATTTGCTTGCGGGTCATCACCGTGACCGACTGCGGAATTTCCTTGAGGGTGTGGGTGCCCTTGCCGATGGTGACGGCGTTGGAGGTGTACGAGTTGCTACCTTCGGTGGTCGCACCGACCTGTTGCGCGCTGATGTTGGTCGCGCCCAGTTCCAGGCCCTGGGTGTTGCTGCCACGTACCAGCATCAGCGTGTTGCCTTCGATGCTGTAGCGCACCCCAGTGCCTCTGAGCAATTCGGCGATGGCCGCCTGCGGGCTCATCTTGCCACTGACCGCGTGGCTTCTGAGCCCGGTCATGTCGTCAGCGTTATAGATCACTTGCTGGTTGGTCTGTTGGCCGAAGGCTTGCAGCGCTTGCGGCAACGATTGCGCCGCAATGTTGATGCTGACGTCTTCCGCCATCACCTGGGCGCTGATTGGCAACACACAGACCAGCCCCAGACCGGTCAGCACCCGACGCGAACGCAAGCCGCGGGACATGACGAGTGCCTTGAACAGAGGTTTCAACTCATGAATTGCTGACATCGTGCTCTCTATTATTGGTAAAAGTGAAAGTCCATTGGGCCGACGGGCCCGCCGCTGCCTGCACTCGAGAACCGCACACTGTCGATGGCCCCTTGGGCAACATGACAGTGCGTGGCCGACCGGCCCCTCCCCGGGCACGATCATCTGGCGAAACAACGGCGAAATTTTTTCTGCTGAACAGATCCGGTGCGAGGCTGCCCTGCCAACCGGCTTTGTCCACATACCTTAGTAAGACGCAGCACCTCCAGAAAACCGGAATGAGTTTATTTATCATTAGCGCAAAAATTTAAAAAAAAGGCCGACGCTGTTGGGCGACGGCCTTGTGTTTCTTGCTATTTCAGCTTGTCTGCGCAGCCTTGGCGGCTTGCAGCTGCCGCGCTTGTTCAGCCAGTCGAGCCTTTTCCTCGGGGCTCATTGCATCCATACGCAGACGCACCTGAGCCAGTTTTTCCAACTGCCCCGGCGTGCTTTCGACCGCCCGCAACGCCAGCGCCAACGACGCCACGGTCGGATGATCGAAGACCAGCCCGGGATGCACTTCGCATTGCAGCAACTTGCGAATACCGGCCACCAGTTTGATCACCAGCAACGAATGGCCACCGGCGGCAAAGAAGTCACGGTCTATGCCCAGACGCTCCAGCCCCAGCAGTTGCGCCATGCGCCCAGCGAGCAATTGCTCCAACGCATCGCGCGGCGCCTCACCTTCGTCATTGGCGGCAGTGCCGGCCAACTGTTGCAGCGCTTTACGATCAATCTTGCCATTGGCCAAACGCGGAAACCGTTCGATCAGTTGCAAATGCTGCGGCACCATCACGGCGGGCAAGCGCGTGCTCAACTCGGCACGAGCGCTGTCAAGCAGCCCCGCCGGAGCGCCTTGCTGCGCCACGATAAATGCCAACAGGCCTTGCTCGGCCGACGCCGCAGGCAGCACCAGCGCTTCGGCAACCGCTGGCAAGCGCAGCAGCTCGGCTTCGATTTCCGCCAGCTCGATACGGAACCCGCGCACCTTGACCTGCTGATCACGTCGACCCTGCAGCTGGATTGCACCATCGGCGCGGTAACAGGCCAGGTCGCCGCTGCGATACAAACGCTGCGCAGGATCGAACGGGCTCTGAATGAACGTCTGCGCATCGGCCTCGGCGTTCAAATAGCCACGGCATATTTGCGCCCCGCCCAGATACAACTCACCCAGCACACCCTCCGGCGCCAGCCGCAGATCAGCGTCCAGCACAAACACCTGGTTGTTGCCGAGCACCTGGCTCAACGCCGAACAATCGCCGCCCGAGCCGTCAAGGGTCAGCGGATGAATCATCACGCCGACCGTGGCTTCGGTCGGGCCGTAATGGTTGAACACCCGGCAATCACTGCGCAGCCGCACAATGCGCTCGATCAGCGTCGGCGCAATCGGCTCGCCGCCCAGCACCAGCGTGTGCGGCAAGCTCGCCTGCTCATTGTCAAGCAGCGCGGCAAGGTGCGAGGGGACGATTTTCAGGCCGTCGATCTGACGCTGCTGCAGGTACTCGGCGAACAACGCGCCGTCCTGCATTTGCGCATCGCTGGCGACATGCAGCGTTGCACCATTGAACAACGCACCGAACAACGTGGTGTTGCCCAAATCTGCCGCGACGGTGGAACTGAAGCCGATGTTTTTGCACTGCTCCAGGCCCAGCGCCTGACTGGCCTGCGCGACATAATTGAGCAAGTGCCGATGCTCGATCACCACGCCTTTTGGCACACCGGTAGAGCCGGAGGTAAACAGCACATAAGCGATATCGCTACCCTCGGTCGACAGCCGCGGCAATACCGCGTGCGACGTGCCGAGGTCGGCCAGGGTCAGCGCGGTGTGCGGCTGATCCTGCCAGGCCGTCACGTGCGCTGCATCGGTCAACAACAGCGCTGCGTTGGCCTGTTCCAGCATCAACGCCTGACGCGCCTGTGGCCATTGCACATCCAGCGGCAGATACGCCGCGCCGATGCGCCAGCTCGCCAACATCGCGATGACCAGGTCCGCCGAGCGAGGCAGCGCCAGCGCGACGATCGAGCCTTTGCCCACGCCTTTGTTGCTCAGGCCCTGAGCCACGGTTTCTGCACGATCCAGCAACTGGCCATAGCTCAATTGCTGCTCAGCATCGGTCAAGGCGATTGCGTCTGGCGTATGCGTCGCCAAGTCAGCCATACGCTGTGGCAGGTAACGGGTGTCGACCAGCATCCGCGGCGGCGGGTTGATCGCCAGCAGGCGCTGTTCGGCGGCGTGACTGAGCAGATTGAGTTGGCCAAGCGCTGTGTGCGGCGCCTCGACAATCGCGCTCAACAGTGCGCCGAACTGATCCAGTACGGCCTCGGCTGCCGCTGGCGAATAGCGCGAAGCGGCGTACTGCAGACCAGCGCCGGCAAGACGCTGGTTTTCGTCCAGCTGCACCTGCAACAACAACTCGAAAGCATCCGGTTGCACCTGCACGGCTTCAGCCCGGATCCAGCGCAAACCGCTGCTGTTGGTGGCAACGCCGATCTGGCCAAGGCTAAAGCCGTAAGCCGGGCGCGCGGCGTCGGGCGCCAGTTCCGGCGTCCAGTATTCCTGCCAGGTACGATGTTCTTCGACACGCGCGGCCAACTGTCCCAGCCAGTCACTGAAGCGCGCGCTGCCAGGCAATTCCAGCGACAGCGGCAAGGTTTTCTCGAACACGCCAACGGCGTTGGCGAAATACTCGTAGTCGCCACGGCTGTCATGGCGCAGACCGACCAGCGCTTGATCGAGACCGCTCAAACGCCCGAGCAACAGCCACCACGCGCCTTGCAGCAACGTGGCGACTGGCTGACCAAGCTGCTCGGCCAGCGCTTGCAGAGCATCACGCTGCGCCGCCTGCAGATTCAGCGCTACGCGCGAATCGGCAGCACTCGCTTCGAGGCTGGCGCTGCGAGCAGCCAGCCAAGGCGTTGCGATGTCCGTCTGCACACCTTGCAGGTGTTGCTGCCAGTACGCTCGAGCGGTGGCGGCATCTTCATCGAGCACCACTTCGCTGCGCCATTCCAGATACTGGGCGAATTCCCCCGACTCCTCGTCTTCGGTTGGCTGAACCCCGGCGTACACCTGTTGCACTTGTTGCAGCACAAGGTTCAACGATGGCGCGTCGGCGCTGTAGCGAGCAATGCCCAGCACCAGTTGCCATTGCTGTGACGCCAGTCGATAAAGCACCGCCTGGACACTGGCCGATTCGCCGACGACAAAGGCGCGTTCCAGCGATTCGCTGATTTGCGCCAGAACGTCCCCGGCGCGTTGCTCGGCAGCATGGATCGTCAACGGGAAGCGCACGCTGCCGGTCGCCGCCTGACGCAAACCGTGGAAACCGGCAGCCTTGCCCAGCCGCGCCAACAACATCGGCTGCTGTGTCAGCACGCTATCGAACGCGGCCTGCAAACGTTGCGGGTCGAGATCACCGTCAATGACAACGCTGAGCCAGCGCATGGCCTCGCCACAGGTGGCGGTGTTCGACAGGCGCTCAAGCAGCGCCTGTTGCTCAGGTGTCAGGGCGAAACCCGGATCCTGTACGTCCATCATGACTTCGCTCATGCTCCGCTTTCCTCAGTATTCATTGCCACCTGAGCGGCGGCTGTCGGGCGCTCCAGGCTGCCGTGGTCATACATGTCACCCATCGCCACGACAATCTTGCGCGGACCTTCGAACGGATCACGGGCATGCGCCACCAGCATGTTATCGAGCAGGATCGCGTCGCCCTTCTGCCAGTCGAACCGCACGGCGCACTCTTCATACAGCTCACCGATGCGTTGCATCACGTCGTCTTCGATCGGCGAACCGTCGCCGTAGTACACGTGACGCGGCATGCGCTCGGCGCCGAACATCGACAACAGGTCTTCACGCACATCCGGCTCCAGCCAGTAGATGTGGTGCAACTGCACCTGATTGAAGAATGACTTGGCGCCGGTGATCGGGTGACGAATGATCGCCGGTCCCGGTGTGCGGGTTTGCAGTTCGTTGTTGTCGAGCCAGCGCCACTCGATACCGCCGGCGCGGCAGCGGGCTTCGACTTCGGCACGGTCTTCGGTCTTGAAGAAGTGCTGCCACGACACGTCGAGGTTGTCGGTGAAGGTGCGCACATACAGCAAGCCTTTGGACTCGAACTTGTCACGCAGATCCGCCGGCAGTTTTTCGTACATCAAGCGGCAATCCACCACCGGCGTCGCACCACCGACCGGCGCCGCTTGCTCGCAATAGAACATCTGCTTGCGCGGCCAGCGATCCTGGTGCGAGCTCTCGTTGTGGAACAGGATCATCTTGCGTTCCGGGTACGGCGTGGAGCGATAAGTGTTCTTGCCGCCCTCCTTCTTCGGCAGATCGCCGTATTGACCGTAAAGGCCTGGCTGGATCGCTTCGGCGAACGCCTCAAAGCCCTGAATGCCGTCGAGCTCGAAACCACGGAAGAGAATGCCGGCGTGGGTCGCGAGTTTTTCTTCGATCAGCGGGCGGTTGTGCTTGATCCACTCGATCAAATCCAGCTGCGGCTCGTTCGGTTCCATCAACAGCGGGAACGGCTGCGGCGCGGCGATCAGCGATTCGCGGATCGGCGCCGGGCGAACCTTGGCCAACGGGGTGGCGCCACGCTTGAGGAACTTGCCCAGTTTGTCGGCCTTGGGTCCGGGGGCAGCGGGTTTGGCGGCCACTGCTAAATTGTCGACTGGCATGCTGATAGCTCCCAATTGAATGTCCTGATCAGCGACGATCTGTTCCAACAGGGCTATCCAGGCCTGCACCAGGTACTGAATGCGCTCGTGTCCGAACAAGGTTGTGGCGAATTGCCAATTACCCAGCAATTGCCCTTCTTCTTCGTCAACGAACAATGCCATGTCGAATTTAGAATGGCTCTGCAGCGCCGCCAGCGGCTCGACGCTCAAACCGCCCATGGATTGGGTACGGCCCGGCAGGTTGTTCATCACGAACAACACCTGCACCAACGGGTTCATGCCCTTGTGGCGCGGCACGCCACAGGATTCGACGATCATGTCCAGCGGCAGGTCCTGATGCTCCAGCGCGCTGAGCAGGGTGTCCTGCGTGCGGGCGAGGAATGCCGAGAACGCCGTGTCCGCCGAGAAGCGTGAACGCAGCGGCAAGACGTTGACGAAGAAGCCGATCAGTTGTTCCAGCTGCGCCTGCTCGCGTCCAGCGACGTCGGCGCCGACCAACACGTCGTCGCCGCCGCTGAATTGATGCAACAACACCTGGAACGACGCCAGCAGCGTGCTGTACAGCGTCACCCCGGCGTCATTGGCAACCTTGCGCAAGGCCTGACTCAAATCCTTCGGCAGATGGAACTGCACGGCATCACCGTCGTACGACGCCACCGGCCCTCGCGGGGTGTCCAGCGGCAGGTTGAGCTGCCCGCTGTAACCACTGAGCATCTCTCTCCAGTAATCCGCCTGCTGGCCAAGAATCCCTTGCCGTTCCAGCTCCTGTTGCCACAGGGCAAAGTCCGAGTACTGCACTTCCAGCGCCGGCAACGACGCGGCAGCACCGGCCTTGCTCAGCTCATAGAGCTGCACCAGTTCGTTGATCAACACGCCCATCGACCAACCGTCAGAAATGATGTGATGCATGGAGAACAGCAGCACATGCTCGGTCGGTGACAGATGCAGAATGCGCCCGCGCCACAATGGCGCCTGCTCCAGATCGATCGGCGTTCGCGCGTTATCCAGCGCAGCCTGCGCGACCTGTTCTTCCTGGGCACTGCGCGACAGACCGGACAAATCGAGCAACGGGAAGTCGACATCGACCGTCTCGGCAATCAGCGCAATCGGATCACCTTCGTCATCCTGCGAGTACGCGGTGCGCAGCACTTCATGACGGCGCACCACTTCGGCAAAACTGCTCATGAAGCGCTCGACCGACAGCTCACCGCGCAAGCGCAGGGCCAGCGGCATGCCGTAGGCCGAACTGCCGCCGGACAATTGCTCGGCGACCCACAAACGCCGTTGCACCAGCGACAGCGGTGCCGTCGATTTGCTGCCCCAGGCCTTCAGTGGAACGGCCTGACTGGCCGCCCCGCCAAGGGCCGGTGTTTGTTCTTCGGCCATCCAGGTGGCCAGATCCTTGAGGCGCGGATAGTTGAACAGGTCCCGCAGGCTCAACGTGCCGCCGGTCAAATGGCGCAAACGCGAAACTGCCTGAGTGGCCAGCAGCGAGTGCCCGCCCAGTTCGAAGAAATGATCCTCGCGGCTGACCTGATCGAGTTCCAGGACGTTTTGCCAGATGGCTGCGATCTGCTGTTCCAGTTCACCGACGGGGGCAACGAAGTCACCCGCCGCGACAAACGCGTCGATGCTCGGCAAGGCTTTGCGGTCGACCTTGCCATTCGGCGTCAGCGGCAGGCTGGCGAGGAACAGCACGTGCGCCGGAATCATGTAGTCCGGCAAGTGCACCTTGAGTCGCGTCTTCAGCGCTTCGCGCAGCACCGCTTGCGCGGCTGCATCGGCGCTGGCCACGGTCGCGTCATCGACCACCACATACGCCACCAGTTGATGGCTGGAGGCGATCGGTTGCGCCACCACCAGCGCCTGGCTGACGTTGTCGATCTGCAACAGACGCGCTTCGATTTCGCCCAGCTCGATACGGAAACCGCGCACCTTCACCTGATGATCGATACGCCCGACGTATTGCAACGTGCCGTCGCCCAGATAACGGGTCAGGTCGCCGGTGCGGTACATACGCTCGCCATTGCCGGCGAAAGGGTTAGGCACGAATTTCTCTGCGGTCATCGCCGCCCGGCCCAGATAGCCACGGCTGAGACCGGCACCGGCAAGGTACAACTCCGCCGACACACCCTGTGGTGCCGGTTGCAGATCGCCGCCCAGCACATAACTGGCGGTGCGGATCATCGGTCGACCGATGTTCGCCGTGCCGCCAGCCTCTCGACGGGTCCAGGTGGAGTAAACGGTATCTTCCGACGGGCCGTACAAGTCGAAGATATCGGCGATGGTCGCCTGTTGATACAGGGTGTCCACCAGGTTCTGCTTCAGCGCTTCGCCGCACAGGTTGATGATGCGTACGCTGGCCGGAATATCGCCAGAGTCTTGCAAGGCATTGATTGCCGACGGCACGGTATTGATCAGGCGCACCTGATCGCGCGCCGGCAAGTTCGGCAACTCCAGCGCGTTGCGCGCGATGATCAACGAACCGCCATTGGCCAGGGTGACAAACAGCTCCCACACCGACAGGTCGAAACACACCGACGTCGAAGCGAGCACACCTTGAATGTCCTCGCGGCTGTAGAGGTGCTTCGACCAGTCGCTCAGCGCCATGATGTTGGCATGGCTGATCGATACGCCTTTGGGCTTGCCGGTGGAACCAGAGGTGTAAATCACGTAGGCAAGATTGTTCACACTCACGTCGGTGACAGGCGCGACCGTGCTGTAGGCCGAGAGATCCAGTTGATCCAGCAGCAACACTTGCATGTCGCTGGCGAGCGACAGGGTGGCCGCCACATCGGTCTCGGTCAGCAGCACGCGGGCGCGGCTGTCTTCAAGCATGTAGGCGACCCGATCCGCCGGGTAATCCGGGTCCAGCGGCACGTAGGTACCACCAGCCTTGAGGACCGCGAGCAATGCCACCAGCAGGTTGTCAGAGCGCTGCATCGCCACACCGACGCGCACTTCGGCGGCGACGCCAGTGCTGATCAAACGGTGCGCCAGGCGATTGGCCCGGGCATCGATATCGCCATAGGTGAAGGATTGCTGGCCGAACGTCACGGCGCGCGCGTTCGGCTGGGCAGCGACCTGACGCTCGATGGCCTGGTGAATGCAAATCGGCTCAAGGTCAGCGGTTGCCTGCGGATTCCAGTCACGCAGGATGCGCTGCTCATCGTCTGCTTCAAGCAGGTTCCATTCGCCCAGACAGCCTTCGACACTGGCGCGCATGCCGCTCAACAGTTGCTGCAACTGCGTTGCCAGTTTGACCACGGTGCCGGCGGCAAAACTTGTCTGTTGATAGCTGAAGTGCACGGTCAATTGCTGATCGAGGTTGACCATCAACGTCAGCGGATAGTTGGTCTGCTCATAACGGTCGACTTCGCCAAAGCGCAGATCCGCCGATTCGGCTTGTTGCAAGGCTTCGGCAATCGGGTAGTTCTCGAACACCAGAATGTTGTCGAACAACGCCTCACCGCTCTGCCCCGCCCAACGCTGGATGTCGAACAGCGGCGTATGTTCCTGCTCGCGCAGCAGCAGGTTCTGTGCCTGCACCTGTTGCAGCCATTGCGGCAATGACTGTTCGGCACGTGGGCTGGCAATGATCGGCAAGGTGTTGATGAACAGACCGATCTGACCTTCGACGCCGTTCAACTGCGCCGGTCGTCCCGATACCGTGGCGCCGAACGTGACCGTGTCCTGCCCGGTATAGCGCTGCAACAACAGCAACCACGCGGCTTGCACCAACGTGTTGACCGTGACTTTTTGTGCCCGGGCAAAACTGTTGAGTTCAGCGGTCGCGTGAGTGTCGAGGGTCAGCAGGTATTCACCCTGACCGCTGACGCTTGCATCAACGAGGTGCGGCACGGCATCGGCCAGATACGTCGGTGTCTCGAAGTCGGCCAGTTGGCCCTTCCAGAAGTTTTCCGTGACCTGCGCATCCTGCTGCGCCAACCACTCGATGTAATCGCGATAACGTCCCGCCCCCATCGCCGGCGCGTGGCCGTGATAGCGCTGCAATACATCGCCGAGCAACTGCGAGTTGCTCCAGCCGTCCATCAGAATGTGGTGCGAGGTGTAAATCAGATGGAAGCGCTCAGCCGCCACCTGCACCACGACCAGACGCAGTAACGGTGCCGCGTGCAGATCAAAACCTTGCTGGCGTTGTTCAAGTTCCAAGGCTTTCAGCGCTTGCGCCTGGTCGCTGCGATCACGCCAGTCGAGCACGCTGAACGGCACTTGCAAGCCTTTGTGCACCACTTGCAGGGCATTGGGCAGGTCACCTTCCCAGACAAAACCGCTGCGCAGCACTTCGTGGCTGTCCATCGCCGCTTGCCAGGCGTCGCGGAAACGCTCGACCTGCAAGCCATCGACGGCCACACACATCTGGTTGATGTAGTCGCCGGACTGTTGCGCGTAGAGGGTGTGGAACAACATGCCCTGCTGCATCGGCGACAACGGATAGATGTCGTCAATCTGCTGTGGACGGGTTGGCAAGCCGTCGAGCTGTGCCTGGGTCAGCCCGGCCAGCGGGAAGTCCGAAGGCGTCAGCCCAGCGATGCCCGGGGTCAGGCAATGGCCGATCAAAGTGGCCAGCTCCTCGGCGTAATCCGCCGCCAGTGCTTCGATCACAGCACTGTCGAAACGCTCGCTGCTGAATGTCCAGCCTACGCGCAATTCGCCGCCGTACACCTGACCGTTGAGGGTCAGCCAATTGCCCATTGGCGCGTCCGGGCTCTGGTCGAGACCGGCATTGTCCGGCGCCGGTGCAAACAGCGCGCCGTCATCGCCCTCGAAACTGCCGTCGAACTGGCCGAGGTAGTTGAAGGTGATGCGCGGGGTCGGCAATTCACGCAGGCTCTGTTGTGCCTGAGCATCGCCAAGATGACGCAGTGCACCGAAACCGATGCCTTTATTGGGGATCGAGCGCAGTTGTTCCTTGATCTGTTTGATCGACTCGCCCGGCGTCACCGTCGGGGTCAGGCGCACCGGGAACAGGCTGGTGAACCAGCCCACGGTGCGGGTCAGGTCAACACCGTCGAACAGCTCTTCACGCCCATGACCTTCGAGCTGAATCAGCGTCGACGCCTGCCCGCTCCAGCGGCCAATGACCCGCGCCAACGCCGTCAGCAGCAAGTCGTTGACCTGGGTGCGATACGCCGCCGGGGCTTCTTGCAGCAACTGTCGGGTCAGCTCGCTGCCGAGACGGGTCTGCACAGTGTGCGCCAGACGATTGTGCTGACCGGCATCGGCACGCTTGCACGGCAGATCGGTGCTGACATCGCTCAGGCAGGCCTGCCAGTAAGCCAGTTCCTGCTGCAACGCTGCACTGTTGGCGTAGCGCTGCAAGTGTTCGCTCCAGTCCTTGAAGGCGCTGGTTTTCGAGGGCAGGCGCAGCGCCTGACCGTCAAGCAATTGCTGATACGCGTTCTGCAGATCCTCCAGCAGAATCCGCCACGACACGCCGTCCACCACCAAGTGATGAATGACCAACTGCAAACGCTGGGTGCCATCGGCCAGATTCGCCAGCACCGCACGCAACAGCGGCCCGTTCTGCAGATCGAGGCTGCGCTGGGCGCGGTTGCCCAAGGCCTCCAGTGCGTCGGCATCGGCGACGGCTTCCTGCCACAGCAGGTTTTGCGGTTGATCTTCAACCGCGCGGTGCTCGGCCTGCCACACGCCGTTGTGCTGGGTGAAACTCAGGCGCAAGGCATCGTGATGGGCAACCAGCGCACGCAACACTTGCTCGACTTTGTCCGCGTCCAGCGGCTGGCGCGGCTTGAGCAGCACCGATTGGTTCCAGTGATGACGCTCAGGGATTTCATCGTCGAAGAACTGCTGCTGGATCGGCAACAGCAACGCTGCGCCGGTCACCGCTTGTTGGTCGATGCTCGTATCGTCATCGCCCAACTGCGCGACCAGGGCCAGACGTTGAATGGTCTGGTGCTGGAACAGGTCTTTCGGGTTCAAGCGAATACCGGCCTGTCGCGCGCGGCTGACCACCTGAATCGAGATGATCGAATCGCCGCCCAGTTCGAAGAAGTTGTCGTTGAGGCCCACTTGCGGCAGCTTCAGCACGTCTTGCCAGATCGACGCCAAGCGTTGTTCCAGCTCGCTTTGCGGCGCCTGATAGGTCTGCTGCGCCTGACTGGCATCCGGCGACGGCAAGGCACTGCGGTTGAGTTTGCCGTTGGCGGTCAGCGGCAATTGCCCGAGCAGCAACAAGTGCGCCGGGATCATGTGATCCGGCAGGTTTTCCTTGAGTTCGGCACGCACGCGGTCGCGCCATTGCGCTTGTTCAGCGGCGCTGGCGTCGAGCAATGCCGCATCAGTCGGCACCAGATACGCAACCAGTTGTTGACCACTGAGGCCCGGCTGCGCCAGCACCACGGCTTGGCGTACGGCAGCCTGTTCGAGCAGTTGCGCTTCGATCTCACCGAGTTCGATACGGAAACCGCGAATCTTCACCTGATGGTCGATCCGCCCGATGTATTCGATCACGCCGTCAGCGCGATAACGCGCCAGGTCGCCGGTGCGGTACAGACGACCACCATCAGCGGCAAACGGATCGGGAATAAACCGCAACGACGTCAGATCGGCACGGTTCAGATAACCGCGCGCCAGGCCGGCGCGACCGACGTACAGCTCACCGATGCAACCCTTGGCCACCGGGTTCAGATCGCCGTCGAGCAAGTACCACGACAGGTCGGCAATCGGCTCGCCGATCGGGCTGCTGGCGTCACGCTGCAAATCGGCCATCGACAACGGCCGGTAGGTCACGTGCACGGTGGTTTCAGTGATGCCGTACATGTTGATCAGTTGCGGCGTTTGATCGCCGAAACGCTCGAACCATGGACGCAGGCTTTTCACTTCCAGCGCCTCACCGCCGAACACCACGTAACGCAGCGCCAGTTGTTGCGCGGCGTGTTCCGGGGCGCAGGCGACCTGCATCAGTTGCTTGAACGCCGAGGGTGTCTGGTTGAGCACGGTGATGCCTTCGCGACAGAGCAAAGCGAAGAAATCTTCCGGCGCACGGCTGACCTCGTAAGGCACCACCACCAGTTTGCCGCCGTACAGCAACGCGCCGAAAATCTCCCACACGGAGAAGTCGAACGCGTAGGAATGGAACAGGCTCCAGACATCCTGCGCGCCGAAATCGAACCACGCCGCAGTGGCTTCGAACAGGCGCAGCACGTTGCGCTGCGCGAGCAAGGTGCCCTTTGGCTGACCGGTCGAACCCGAGGTGTAGATCACGTATGCGAGGTTGTCGGCGCTCATGCGCACTTGCGGATTGCTGTCGCTGTAACCTTCGAGGTCTTCGCGATCCTGATCGAGCATCAGGCTGCGCACCGAGTCTGGTACGGGCAGTCGACCGAGCAGATGGCTTTGGCTCAACAGCAGGCCGATGCCGCTGTCGCCAATCATGTAGGCCAGACGCTCTTCCGGATAGCTCGGGTCCAGCGGCACATACGCGCCGCCCGCCTTGAGAATCGCCAGCAAGCCGACCAGCATGTCGAGGCTGCGCTCCACCGCCAGACCCACGCGCACGTCCGGGCCGACGCCGCTGGCAATCAGCTTGTGCGCTAACTGGTTGGCCCGGCTGTTGAGTTCACCGTAGCTCAAGGACTGTTCTGCATACGTCACGGCCACCGCTTGCGGTGCGCGGGCGGCCTGGGCTTCGATCAAGTGATGCAGGCACTGCTCGTTAGGGAAATCGGCCACGGCCGGGTTCCATTGCAGCAGGGTTGCTGCGCGTTCGGCAGCGTCGTGCAGCGGCAGTTCAGCGATACGCTGGCCGCTGTCGGCGACGATGCCGTGCAGCAGATTCGTCCAGTGTCGCGACAGGCGCTCGATGGTCTCGACGTCGAACAGGTCGGTGGCGTAAGTCAGCTCGGCCCAGACGTTGTCGGTCGATTCGAAGGTGTTCAGGGTCAGATCGAACTGCGCGGTGTTCGACGCCCACGGCAAGCCTTCGATCTGCAGTTGCGGCAGGCGTGTCGCGCCCTGCGCCTGACGCGCCTGGCTCTGGTGGTTGTGCATCACCTGGAACAGCGGGCTGTGGCTGAGGCTGCGTTCCGGTTGCAGTGCGTCGACCAGTTGCTCGAACGGCAGATCCTGATGGGCCTGAGCGCCGAGCACGGTGTTCTTCACTTGTTGCAACAGGCTGCGGAACGTCTGCTGGCTGTCGAATTCGGTTTTGAGTACCTGGGTGTTGACGAAGAAGCCGATCAGCCCTTCGGTTTCCACCCGGTTACGGTTGGCCACCGGCACGCCAACGCGGATGTCGGCCTGACCGCTGTAGCGGTGCAGCAAGGTCTGGAACGAGGCCAGCAACAACGCGAACAGGGTGACGCTCTCACGTTGCGCGACTTGCTTGAGGGCAGTAGCCAGTTCGAGGCTCAGGGGGATGTCGCGACGCGCGCCGCGATAGCTTTGCTCGGCAGGGCGCGGACGGTCGGTCGGCAGCTCCAGCAACGGTTGATCGCCATCGCCGAGTTGCGCGGTCCAGTAATTCAACTGACGCTCGCGCTCACCGGCGTCCATCCACTGTTTCTGCCACACGGCGTAGTCGGCGTATTGCACCGGCAACGCCGGCAATGGCGCGGTCTGGCCCTGGCTGTACGCGGCATAGAGCGCCACCAGTTCATCGACCATGATGTTCATCGACCAACCGTCGGAGACGATGTGGTGCAAGGTGATCACCAGCGCATGGTCATCGGCGGCCAGGCGCAGCAGTTTCACTCGCAGCAACGGGCCTTGCTGCAGGTTGAACAAGTGCAGGGTTTCTTCGGCGACCAGCGCTTGCAACGCTGCATCGTCGAGCCCGGCAACGTGCTGCACTTGCAGATCCAGCGTGCCGTGGGCCTGAATCACTTGCAGGGTCTGGCCCTGCTGTTCGACAAAGCAGGTGCGCAGGGATTCGTGGCGCTCGATCAATGCATTGAAGCTTTGCTGCAATGCCGGCAGATTCAGCTCACCGCGCAGACGCAGCGCAGCCGGAACGTGATAGGCGGTGCTGGTCGGTTCCAGTTGCCAGAGGAACCATTGGCGTTCCTGCGCATAGGAAAGTGCCAACGGTTGCAGACGTGGCAACGCGACAATCGCCGGCTCCTGAGTCGCCTGATCGACACCCAAAGCAGCAACGAAATCTTCCAGCGTGCTGTGCTCGAACAGTGTGCGCAGCGGCACCTGAACATTCAGCGCCTGACGCACTCGCGAGACCACTTGGGTCACCAGCAAGGAATGGCCGCCGAGTTCGAAGAAGTTGTCACTGAGGCCGACACGCTCAAGCTTGAGCACCGCTTGCCAGATCTCGGCGACGGCATGTTGAGTCGCGGTTTGCGGCGCGATATAGGTTGACTGCAACTGGCTGGCGTCGGGTGCCGGCAAGGCTTTGCGGTCGACTTTGCCGTTGGGGGTCAGCGGCAGTTGCGCGAGGAACAACAGGTGCGCCGGCACCATGTATTCCGGCAGCTCGGCCTTGAGGCTGGCTTTCAATTCAGCGCGCAGTTCGACTTCATCAACAGTGCTGTAGGATGGCACCACATAGCCGACCAGTTGCGGTCCAGTCGGGCCGTCCTGCGCGACCACCACGGTTTCGCGCACGCTGTCGAGCGCGAGCAAACGCGCTTCGATCTCGCCAAGCTCGATTCGGAAACCACGGATTTTGACTTGATGATCGATGCGCCCGATGTACTCGATCACGCCTTCTGCGCGATAACGGGTCAGGTCGCCGGTGCGGTACAGACGCGCACCGTTTGCCGAAAACGGATCCGGCACAAAACGTTCGGCGGTCAGGCTCGGGCGCTGGAAATAACCGCGCGCCAGACCGTCACCGCCAATCAGCAATTCACCGGGTGCGCCGAGCGGATTTAGCTCAAGGTCGCTGCCGAGGATGTACAGTGCGGTGTTGTCGATCGGGGTGCCGAGGAATGGACGGCTGTGGTCCGCACTCAGCGCATGTTGCGCCGACCAGATCGTGGTTTCGGTCGGGCCATACAGGTTCCACACGCTCGGCGTCAGCGCCAGCATGCGCTGGGCCAGTTCCTGCGGCAGTGCTTCACCGCCGCAGAGGAACGTGCGGCCCTTGAGAATCGCCGCGTGCTCGTTATCGAGCAGCATGCGCCAGGTCGATGGCGTGGCTTGCAGGACGCTGACGGCATGACGCTCGATCAGTTCGAGCACCGCTTGCGGATCCTGATGCACATCCTTGCCGGTCAGCACCACACAGGCGCCAGCCAGCAGCGGGCCATAGATTTCCAGGCCAAAAATATCAAACGAGAACGTGGTCAGCGACAGCATGCGATCCGCAGCGGCAATCCCCGGCTGGTTGATCATGCTCGCGACAAAGTTGCTCAGCGCCGCGTGGCGCACCATCACGCCTTTCGGTTTGCCGGTAGAGCCGGAGGTGTAGATCGTGTAGGCCAGATGCTCGCCATTGACGGCCACGTCCGGTGCGGTCTGTGGATAAGCCGCCAGCCAGGCAGCTGGCTGATCGAGCAACAGGGTTTGCACACCCGCCGGGATCGGCAACTGCGCTTGCAAATGCGTTTGGGTCAGCAGCAATTGCAGACCGCTGTCTTCGATCATGTAGGCCAGGCGATCCTCGGGATACGCCGGGTCCAGCGGCACATAAGCGCCGCCGGCCTTGAGGATCGCCAACAGGCCGACGATCATCTCAACGCTGCGCTCGACCGCGATGCCGACCGGTTGATCCGGGCCGACGCCGGCCTCGATCAGGTGATGCGCCAGTTGATTGGCCCGGGCATCCAGTTCGCCATACGTCAGTACGTCGTCGCCGATGATCAGCGCCGTCGCCTGCGGGTTTCTCTGCGCCTGCAAGGCAAAGTCCAGCTGCACGCACTCGGCCTGCGCACTGTGATCCGCCACGCGCAACCAGTCTTGCAACAACACGCCGTGTTCAGCACTTTCCAGCAGCGGCAGTTCACCGACACGCTGGGTTGGCGCGGCGATTATGCCCTGCAACAGGTTCTGCCAGTGACGCGCCAGACGCTCGACCGTTTCCGGCTTGAACAGATCGGTGGCGTAGGTCAACTCGGCGGCGAAACCGTCATTCGATTCATAGGTATTGAGGGTCAGGTCGAACTGCGCGGTGCGCCCTTCCCACTGCACATCCTCGACGCTCAGCTGCGGCAGTTGTACCGCGCCACGCCCCTGATCACGACTGGTCTGATGGTTGAACATCACCTGGAACACCGGGCTGTGGCTCAGGCTGCGTTCCGGTTGCAGCGCTTCGATCAACTGCTCGAACGGCAGATCCTGATGCGCCTGCGCGGCCATCGCCGCTTGCTTGACCTGCGCCAGCAGTTGGTTGAACGGCAGTTGACCATGCACTTCGGCATTGAGTACTTGGGTGTTGACGAAGAAGCCGATCAGGCCTTCGGTCTCGACCCGGTTGCGGTTGGCGGTCGGCACGCCGACGCGAATCTGCGCCTGACCGCTGTAGCGATGCAGCAACGCCTGAAACGACGCCAGCAACAGCATGAACAGGCTCGCGCCTTCGCGCTGGGCCAGTTGCTTGAGCGCATCGCCGAGGGTGGCTGGCAGGTCCAGTTGCAGACGTGCACCGCGCAGGCTTTGCACCGCCGGGCGCGGGAAATCGATCGGCAGTTCCAGCACCGGCTGCTCGCCGTCCAGTGTCTTGATCCAGTAAGCCAGTTGTCGCTCACGCTCGCCCGCTTCCAGCCAGTGGCGCTGCCAGATCGCATAGTCGGCGTATTGCACCTCCAGTTCCGGCAGGCTCAACGGCTGCCCGGCGCTGTCGGCGGCGTAATGCTGGATCAGCTCGTTGACCAGCACTTTGATCGACCAGCCATCGGCGATGATGTGGTGCTGGATCAACACCAGCACATGATCGTCATCAGCGACCTTGAGCAATGCCACGCGCAGCAGCGGACCCTGTTGCAGATTGAACGGGCGCGCGGTTTCGCTTTCGACAAACGCCTTGATCGCCGCCTCTTCGCCAGCGCTGTCGAGGCCTGCCGGCAGCGGTGTCAGGGTGATGCTCAGTGGCAATTGCGGGTGAATCACTTGGCAGAAGGTTTCGCCGTGCTCGGCAAACGTGGTGCGCAAACTTTCGTGGCGCGCGGCCACGGCATTGAAGCTGCGTTCCAGCGCCGCCACGTCCAGCTGGCCCTTGAGGCGCAAGGCGCTGGGGATGTGATACGCGGTGCTGTGCGGATCCATTTGCCAGAGGAACAGTTGGCGTTCCTGAGCGTACGACAGAGGAATCGCTGCAAACCCGGAGCGTATTTCCGGGATCGGCAGGTTGGCCGGAGAGACGCCCTCTTCGAGCATCTTTTCCAGGTACAGCTTACGTTTGTCCAGCGGCAGAGTGATAAAGCGCTTGGCTACCCTCAAAGCAACACTCTTGTCCATCAGACTTCCTCCATATCGTCAAGCAGGGCTTCAAGCTTGCTCAGTTTCTGTTCGTTGATTGCCCCGCCTCCTGTATCGAGTCGAGCGACAAAGTCGCTCAGGACGGGGTGCTGGAATAACAGTTGCGGGGTCAGCGTCAGGCCCAGTTCGAGGGCGATGCGCGACACCACGTTGACCGCCAGCAGCGAGTGCCCGCCCAGTTCGAAGAAGTGATCGTTCAGACCAATGCGTTCAACCTCGAGCACTTGCTGCCAGATCGCCGCGACCTGCTGCTCAAGCTCACTCTGCGGCGCGACGTATGCGGCCTGCATCTGGCTGGCATCCACCGCAGGCAGGGCCTTGCGGTCGAGTTTGCCGTTGGGGGTCAGTGGCAACTGCTCAAGGAACAGCAGGTGCGCGGGAATCATGTAGTCAGGTAACGAAGACTTGAGGCCAGTCTTTAGTCCGTCGCGCAGTTGCCGCTGCGCTTCGCCGTCATGCATGTCCAGCTGCGGGGCGACCACATAGGCCACCAGTTGCGCACCGGTTTCGCTTTCGATGGCCAGCACCGCTGCTTCGCTGACGTCCGGTTGAGCGAGCAATCGCGCCTCGATTTCCCCCAGTTCGATGCGGAATCCACGAATTTTCACCTGATGGTCGATCCGGCCCATGTACTCCAGTTCGCCCTCTTCGCGTTCACGAATCAGGTCGCCGGTGCGGTACATGCGCTCGCCATTGCCGACGAACGGGTTCGGTACAAAGCGCTCGGCGGTCATCGCCGCACGCCCCAGATAACCGCGGGTGATGCCGGCGCCGGACAGGTACAGCTCGGCCGAAACCCCATGCGGCACCGCTTGCAGATCGGCGTCGAGCAAATGGCTGGCGCTGTGATCGAGCGCACGACCGATGCGCGGCTGACCGCCGGCGATACGGCGGGTCCAGGTCGAATAGGTGGTGTCTTCCGACGGGCCGTAAAGGTCGTAGACGTGCTCGACTGTCGGCTGCTGATACAACGCGTCGACCAGCCCTTGTTTGAGCGGCTCACCCGCGAGGTTGATGATGCGCACGCTCGCGGGAATCTGCCCGGCGCGTTGCAACGCAGCGATCGCCGACGGTACGGTGTTGATCAAGCGAACCTGATCGCGAGTTGGCAGGGTCGGTAGTTCCAGTGCATTGCGCGCGATGATCAGCGATCCGCCATTGGCCAGCGTGACGAACAGCTCCCACACCGACAGGTCGAAGCACACCGAAGTCGAGGCCAGCACGCCTTGAATATCGTCGCGGCTGTAAACCTTCGCCGACCAGTCGATCAGCGCCATGACGTTGCGGTGAGCAATCGCCACGCCTTTCGGCTTGCCGGTGGAACCGGAGGTGTAGATCACGTAGGCGAGGTTGTCCGGCTGCACCGACGTTTGCGGGGCGACACCTGAATAACCGGTCAGCGAAACCTGATCCATCAGCAGCACTTGGGTATCGCTCGGTACGCTAAGGGTTGCGGCGACCGCTTGCTCGGTGAGCAGCACCCGCGCAAGGCTGTCTTCGAGCATGTAGGCAACGCGATCAGCCGGGTAATCCGGGTCCAGCGGCACATACGCGCCGCCGGATTTGAGCACCGCCAGCAAGGCAATCAGCAGCTGTTCGGAACGCGGCATCGCCACACCCACGCGCACTTCCGGGCCGACACCCAACTCGATCAGCTTGTGCGCCAGACGGTTGGCTTGCGCATCGAGTTCGGCGTAGGTCAGTCGCCTATCGGCGAAGGTCACCGCCAGCGCATCCGGCGTGGCCGCCACTTGGCGGGCAATGCCTTGATGAATGCACAGTTCGGTGACGAAGTCGGGCTCGACGTTCGTGACGTTGTCGATCAGGCTCAAGTCGCTCAGCGAGCCTTCACCCGCTTCGGCCATCTGCCCGAGCAGACGCTGCAGGCTTTCAGCCAACTGCGTGACACTCGCCGCCGCAAAACTGTCGCGCTGATAGCTGAAATGCACCGACAGTTGCGCGCCCATGCTCACCAGCAGCGTCAGCGGATAGTTGGTCTGTTCCTGATTGACCACCGCACCGAAACGCAATCCCTGCGGCGCGCCCCGTTCAAGCGCTTCGCCAATCGGATAGTTCTCGAACACCATCAGGCTGTCGAACAGTGCGTCACCGCCCTGCCCGGCCCAGCGCTGAATGTCCGCCAGCGGCGTGTGTTCGAACTCGCGCGAAGCGAGGTTCTGCGCCTGCACGGCTTGCAGCCAACTGGCCAGACTCTGCTGCGTTTGCGGCGCGGCCACCACAGGCAAGGTGTTGATGAACAGACCGATCTGTTCTTCGGCTCCCGGCAGATCCGCCGGACGCCCGGCCACGGTCGCACCGAACGCCACACAGTCTTTGCCGGTGTAACGCTGCAACAGCAACAGCCACGCGGCTTGCACCAACGTGTTGACGGTGACTTTCGAGGCCCGGGCAAATTCACCCAGACGCACGCTCAGGTCAGCGTCCAGCACTTGGTAATGGTCGCCATAACCGACACTTGGCAAAGCGTCGACTGGCCGCGCGATGGCGTTGGCCAGACGCGTCGGCTCTTGCAGGTGTTCCAGCGTTGCCAGCCAGTAATTCTCGGCAGCCGCCGCATCCTGACGCTGCAACCAGCCGATGTAATCGCGATAGCGACCCGCCGGACGCGGCACCGCTTCGCCGCGATAATGCTGCAGCACTTCGCCAAGCAACTGCGCGCTGCTCCAGCCATCCATCAGGATGTGATGGTTGGTGTAGATCAGGTGATGACGATCAGTCGCCGTGCGCACCAGCACCAGACGCAGCAACGGCGCACAGGTCAGGTCCAGGCCCAGTGCGCGCTCCTCGTCAGCGAGGGTTTGCAGCGCCGTGTCGAGATCGGTCTTGCCGTTCCAGTCGAGCACGCTGAACGGCACCTCGACCTGGCGTTGCACCACTTGCACCGGCTGCGGCAGATCACCCTGCCAGAAGAACCCGGTACGCAGAATGTCGTGGGCATCCACCACCGCTTGCCACGCGGCGTGGAAGCGCTGCGGCTCGACGCCCTCAACGTCCAGACGCATCTGGTTGATGTAGTCGCCATTGCCATGTTCGAGCAAGGTGTGGAACAGCATGCCCTGCTGCATCGGCGACAGCGGGTAGATGTCATCGATGCCTTGCGGCTCCAGCACCAGCGCATCCAGTTGCGGCTGCGACAGTTGCGCCAGCGGGAAGTCCGACGGTGTCACGCCACGGTTGCCGCTGTCGCAGCAATGGCCGATCAGCGCGGTCAGCTCCTGCATGTAGTCATCGGCCAGGCGCTGGATGGTCGCGGCGTCGAACATGGCGCCGCTGTAGGTCCAGCTCAGGTCCAGCTCGCCGCCGAAGACTTTGCCGTTCAGCGCCAGCGGATTGCCCAGCGGCCCTTGCATATTGACTTCGGCACCGCCGGCTTCGCTGGTCGGTACAAACAAGGCCTCGTCGGCCGCGTCGAAGCTGCCGTCGAACTGGCCCAGATAGTTGAAAGTCAGGCGCGGTGCCGGCAAGGCCTGCAGGGTTTCGCGCGCCTGTTCATCACCCAGATGCGCCAGCGCACCGAAGCCGATGCCTTTGTGCGGAATGGCCCGCAGTTGCTCCTTCACTTGTTTGAGCGATGCACCCAGTTCAGTCACCGGTGACAGACACGCCGGGAACACACTGGTGAACCAACCGACCGTGCGGGTCAGGTCGATGCTGTCGAAGAGGTCTTCGCGACCGTGGCCCTCGAGCAAGACCAGCGCACTGTCGTCACCGGTCCAGCGCACCATCACTCGCGCCAGTGCGGTCAGGAGCAGATCGTTGACCTGCGTACGATAGGCCTGTGGCGCGTCCTGCAAGAGTTGACGGGTCAGGGCTTTGTCCAGTTTGCTGCGGATCGTCAGCGCCTGATCGTGTTGCTGCCCGCCGTGCGGATGGTCGTAAGGCAAGGCGGCCGAAGCGCCTTGCAACTGCTGCTGCCAGAAGCGCAGTTCAGCCTGCAACGCAGGGCTTGCCGCATAATCCTGCAACGCTGCCGCCCAGGCTTTGACTGCGCTGGTCTTGGCCGGCAATTGCACGGATGCACCGGCACTGAGCTGCCGATAAGCGTTTTGCAGGTCTTCGAACAGGATCCGCCACGACACGCCATCGACCACCAGGTGATGAACGATCAGCAACAGGCGTTGCGTACCGTCAGCCAGATTCGCCAACACCGCGCGAATCAGCGAGCCACCGCTCAGTTGCAGGCTACGTTGCGCCTTGTCGCCCAGCACTTCCAGAGCTGCAAGGTCAGCGACCTCGACTTGCCACAGAATGGTCTCACCCGCTTGCGTTACCACATCACGGTATTGCGCGGCCCAACCATCAGCCTGCTCGACAAAGTCCAGACGCAAGCTGTCGTGATGCAGCACCAAGGCATCGAGTGCTTGTTCCAGCAATTGCGCATTCAGCGCCTGCGTCGGCTTGAGCATCACCGACTGGTTCCAGTGATGACGGTCGGGAATCGCCTGCGCGAAGAACTCCTGATGGATCGGCAACAGCGCTGTGCTACCGGCGACCGGTTGCTGATCGATCAATTGCAACGCTTCACCGGTCTGCGCGACCACGGCCAGCGCTGCAATGGTCTGGTGCTGGAAGAGGTCTTTCGGTGTGAAGCGAATCCCGGCCTGCCGCGCACGGCTGACCACTTGAATCGAGATGATCGAATCGCCGCCCAGCTCGAAGAAGTTGTCGCTGATACCCACTTGCTCAAGCTTGAGCACGTCTTGCCAGATCGCCGCCAGTTGCTGTTCCAGCGGCGTGTGCGGTGCAAGGTAAGCCTGCTGCAGCTGGCTGACGTCCGGTTTCGGCAGGTTCTTGCGATCGAGTTTGCCGTTCGGCGTCAGCGGCATGCGCTCCAGACGCAAGACATACGCCGGCACCATGTGCCCCGGCAACGTCGCCTTGAGTTGCGCACGCAGATCGTCGGTGAAGTCGGCACGGCTGGAATCGCCCACCACATAGGCCACCAGACGCTTGCCACTGCCGGCGCTGCCTTCCTGCGCGACGACCACCGCTTCGCGCACGCCGTCGAGGGCTTGCAGGGCTGCTTCAACTTCGCCCAACTCGATACGGAAACCGCGAATTTTCACCTGATTGTCAATGCGATCCAGATAGTCGAACGTGCCATCGAGACGCTGACGCACCAGGTCGCCTGTGCGATAAAGCAAGCCGCCGGTGGTGCTGAACGGGTCCGCGACGAAGCGCTCGGCAGTCAGCCCCGGACGGTTCAGATAACCCCGCGCCAGCCCCGTGCCACCGAGGTACAACTCACCGGCCATGCCTTGCGGTAGCAGGTTCAGATCGGCGTCGAGCACGTAGGCGCTGCGGTCACCGATACGGCTGCCGATTGGCGCGTACGCGGCGCCACACGGCACTTCGCGACCGGCCTTCCAGATCAGTGGAGTGACCACGGTTTCGGTCGGACCGTAGCCGTTGATGATGTAGTCCGGATCGAGCGCGCGTTTGACCCGCTCAAAACTCGCGTTCGGCACCGCGTCACCGCCGAAGCAATAGATACGCACCTTCGGCGGATTGCCGACGCGCTCGGCGTGTTCGGCCAATTGTTGCAGGTACACCGGCGGGAATGCGACGACAGTCACGCCGTGTTCGATCATCGCGTTGTAGGTCTGCTCCGGCGTCCACAGCGTGTCGTCGCGAATCAGCAGCGACGCACCGTGAGTCAGGCTGGTCAGCCAGCGTTCGTGGGCACCATCGAAGGCGAACGACATGAAGTGGAATTCGCAGTCACTGTCGCGCATTTCATAACGCTGACCGATGGCCTGGCAATGCATGGCCAACGGACCGTGGGCGACGCTGACGCCTTTCGGATTGCCGGTGGAACCGGAGGTATAAATCACGTAGGCGAGGTTGTGCGGATCGAGCTGCACCTGCGGTGCCTTGATCGGCAACTCGCGCAAATCGAGACGATCCAGTTCCAGCAGCGGCACCGACTCATCGACCGGTAATTGCGCCGACACCGACGAGTCGCTGATCAGCAGCGCCAGCCCGGAATCTTCGATCAGATAGGCCAGGCGTTCGCGCGGATAGCTGGTGTCCAGCGGCACATAAGCACCGCCAGCCTTGAGCACCGCCAGCAGCGCGACGATCACCGACTCGCTGCGCGGCAGAGCTACACCGACGCGGGTTTCTGCGCCGACGCCGCGGGCGATCAGTGCGTGCGCCAGTTGATTGGCACGCTGGTCGATCTCGCCGTAGCTGAAATGCTCACCGTTGAAGATCACCGCCGTGCGCTGCGGATTTTCCGTGGCCAACGCGGCAATACGCTGATGTACGCCGATGTCCACCGGGTACGGCTGCGGATGGTTTTCGGCTTGCTGGCGGGCCTGCTCTTGAGCATCGGCCAAGGCGATTTCACCGAGGTTGCGTTCGGCGGACACGGCGAACTGCTCAAGCAATTGCAACAGGTGCGCACTGATACCGGCGATGACATCGCTGGCGAACTGGCCGCGATCAAAGCTGTAGTGCAACGCCAACTGCTGACCGAGGGTGACCGCCACGCTCAGCGCGTAATGGGTTTGTTCGAGATTGCCGACATCACCGAATGTCAGCCCTTGCCCGGCCTGACTCAGCGCCTGGGCAATCGGGTAGTTTTCGAACACCAGAATATTGTCGAACAGTGCTTCACCGCCCTGCCCGGCCCAACGCTGGATGTCCGCCAGCGGCGTGTGTTCGAAGTCGCGCAAGCTGAGGTTTTGCGCCTGTACCGCTTGCAGCCAGCTGCCAACGCTTTGATCCGGACGCGGCGCGCCGATCACCGGCAAGGTGTTGATGAACAGACCGACCTGCTGCTCGATGCCCGGCAGATCCGCCGGACGCCCGGCCACCGTCGCACCGAACGCCACGGCTTCGTGACCGGTGTAGCGTTGCAGCAACAGCAGCCACGCCGCTTGCACCAAGGTGTTGACGGTGACTTTTTGCTGGCGGGCAAAGGTTTCCAGCGCCTGGGTGCGTTGCACGTCCAGCGTCAGGAAGTGATCGCCGTGGCCGCTCTGCTTCTCGCCAGCGGTGGCTGCCCGGGCCAGTCGCGTCGGCTCTTGCAGGGCAGCTAATTGGCCGTTCCAGAAATCTTCACTCAGTTGGCCGTCCTGACGTTGCAGCCAGGCGATGTAATCGCGATAACGTCCGCCGCCCGTCACCGGCGTGCGACCGCTGTAGCGCTGCAAGACTTCACCGAGCAACTGCGAGTTGCTCCAGCCGTCCATGAGGATGTGGTGATGGGTGTAAATCAAATGCCATTGCTCGGCACCGGTCTGCACCAGCAGCAGTCGCAGCAGTGGCGCGCAGCTCAGATCAAAACCTTGCTGGCGCTCGGCATCGGCCAACGCCGCGAGCGCTGCGGGCTGATCGTCGCGGTCGCGCCAGTCAAGAATGCTGAACGGCAGTTGCACCCGCTTGTGGACGATCTGCAGCGGCTGCGCCAGCTCACCCTGCCAGACGAACCCGCTGCGCAGAATGTCCTGCGCATCGACGGTGGCCTGCCACGCGGCGCGGAACCGCTCGGGATCGAGACCCTCGACGTCGACGCGCAACTGGTTGATGTACTCACCCGCCGCTTGTTCGTAAAGGGTGTGGAACAGCAAGCCCTGTTGCATCGGCGACAGCGGATAGACATCGTCGAGTTGACCCGCCGGCACCGGCAGCGCATCCAGTTGTGCCTGGGTCACGCGCGCCAACGGGAAGTCCGATGGCGTCGCTTGTGCGGCTTGCAACGTGCAGCAATGTTCGATCAGCGCATGCAGCTCGATGGCGTACTGTTCGACCAGATACCGCACGGTCGCGCTGTCGAACATCTCGCGGCTGAAACCCCAGCTCATCGACAGTTCACCGCCATAGACCTGACCTTCCACGGTCAGCCAATTGGCCAGAGGCGCGGCCGGATCCTGCGCGACACCGCTGGTTTCGGCGGACGGTACGAACAACGCGGCTTCGTCGAACTGGCGGTCGAACTGACCGAGGTAGTTAAAGGTAATCCGTGGCGGAGCCAACTCCGCCAATTCGGCGCGCACCGATGGCGCCGCCAGATAACGCAGCACGCCGTAGCCCAGGCCTTTGTCCGGCACGGCGCGCAGTTGCTCTTTGATCGACTTGATCGAACCGTCGAGATCGTCGGCAGCGGTCAGCTTGACCGCGAACAGACTGGTGAACCAGCCCACGGTGCGGGTCAGGTCAATGTCATCGAAGAGGTCTTCGCGACCATGCCCCTCTAGCTCGATCAGTGTGCCGGGCTGGCGGGTCCAGCGACTGATGGTGCGCGCCAGTGCGGTCAACAACAGATCATTGACTTGCGTGCGATACGCCGCCGGCGCCTGTTGCAGCAACTGACGGGTACGCTCGGCGTCGAGGCGCCATTCGATTTTCTCGCCATGCAGGTTTTGCAGGCTGCCGTCCGGTCGCTCGCACGGTAGATCCTGTGCGCCCTGATGCTGGTTTTTCCAGTAATCCAGTTGTTCATCGAAGCGTGCAGCAGCGCTTTCCAGACGCGCGGTCCAGCTCTGGAAGGCATTGGTCTTGGCCGGCAACTGAATGCCTCCGCCCGCCGAGCGCTGCTCGTAAGCTTGCTGCAAATCTTCCAGCAGCACGCGCCAGGAAACGCCGTCCACTGCCAAGTGGTGAATGATCAACGCCAGGCGCTGAGAGCCATCAGCCATCTTCACCAGCAGTGCGCGCAGTAGCGGACCCTTCTGCAGGTCGAGGCTGCGTTGGGCTTCGTTGCACAACGACTGCAACTGTTCCGCCGACTCGGCATCACGCAACCACAGGTCAGCGCTGCCCACCAGCGGGCCATGGCTCTGCTGCCAGCCGTCTGCGCTTTCGACAAAGCGCAGGCGCAAGGCGTCGTGATGATTGATCACCTGCGTCAGCGCGGCCTCAAGCCACTGCGCATTCAAGCTGTCGCGTGGGGTCAGCAGCAGCGACTGGTTCCAGTGATCACGCAGCGGCATCACACGACTGAAGAAATGCTGCTGGATCGGCCCGAGCACGGCAGCGCCGGTCACCGGCCCTTGATCCACCGAGGTCTGATTATCCAGCGTGGCGACCAGCGCAAGGCTGCGCACCGTTTGGTACTGGAACAGGTCACGCGGGCTGAGACGAATCCCGGCCTGTCGCGCACGGCTGACCACTTGAATCGAAATGATCGAATCGCCGCCCAGTTCGAAGAAGTTGTCTTCCAGACCGACGCGCTCAAGGCCGAGCACGTCTTCCCAGATCGCCGCCAACGCTTTTTGCAGCGCATCCTGCGGCGCGACGAACGCTTGTTGCGGAGCGGCATCCGGTTGCGGCAAGGCTTTGCGATCGAGTTTGCCGTTGGCGGTGACCGGCAGTTTGGTCAGCGTCATCAGGTAGGTCGGCACCATGAATTCCGGCAGGCTGCCGAGCAGCCACGCCTTGACGTCCTGCTGCCACTGCTCGTCCGGCTGAGCCTGTTCCAGCACAAGGTATGCCACCAGGTGTTTGCCGCCCTGAACCAGCACCACCGCTTCGCGCACCAGCGGATGCTGCATCAGACGGGTTTCAATTTCACCCAGCTCGATGCGCAGACCGCGCAGTTTCACTTGATGGTCGAGACGACCAAGGTATTCGATCACGCCGTCGGCGCGCTGGCGCACACGGTCACCGGTGCGGTACAGGCGCGCGCCGTCGTGGAACGGGCACGGCACAAAACGCTCGGCGGTCAGCGCCGGGCGCTGGTGATAACTGCGCGCCAGACCGGCGCCGCCCAAGTACAGTTCGCCGGCCACGCCACTCGGCACCGGCAACAGTTCGGCATCGAGGACGTGGGTGCGCAGGTTGGCGATCGGCCGGCCGATCGGCACGCTGTCGGCGCCTTCGTCAACGCAGGTCCAGTGGGTCACGTCGATGGCCGCTTCGGTCGGGCCGTAGAGGTTGTAGAGGCCGGCATTAGGCAGTTTGGCGAAGACTTGCAGTTGCGCGTCCAGCGGCAGTGCTTCACCGCTGCAGACGATGCGCTTGAGGCCCACGCAGCTTTCGACACCGGCCTCATGAATGAACGCCTGCAACATCGACGGCACAAAGTGCAACGTACTGATGCCGTGGCGATTGATGATGTCGATCAGTTGCAGCGGATCGCGGTGCGCACCTGGCGCGGCAACCACCAGACGCGCACCGGTCAGCAGCGGCCAGAAAAACTCCCAGACCGACACGTCGAAACTGAACGGGGTCTTCTGCAACACCGAATCGCTGGCGTCGAGGCCGTAGGCTTCCTGCATCCAGCACAAGCGGTTGACCAGCGCCGCGTGGCTGTTGCCGGCGCCTTTCGGTTTGCCGGTGGAACCCGAGGTGTAAATCACATAGGCCAGGTTCAGCGGATCGATGCTGACGTTCGGACGGCTATCGCTGTAGCGGTCGAGCAGGCCCGGCTGATCCAGCGTGATGACCTGCACGCCGTCAGTCGGCAGCGATGCCAGCAAAGCATCCTGGGTCAGCAGCAAGGTGATGCCGCTGTCCTCGATCATGTACGCCAGACGCTCCTGCGGGTACTCCGGATCCAGTGGCACATAAGCGCCGCCAGCCTTGAGAATCGCCAGCAGCGCGACAACCATTTCCACCGAACGCAGAGCACAAACGCCGACCAGACTGTCGGCCCGCACGCCTTGTTCACCCAGCAAATGCGCGAGGCGGTTGGCCCGCGCATCCAGTTCGGCGTAGCTCAGCGTCTGCTCACCGAACAGCAGCGCCGGCGCATTCGGCGTGCGCGCGACCTGCGCTTCGATCAGTTGGTGTATCGGGGTTTGCATCGGATAAACCGCGTGAACGTTGTTCCAGTCATGCACCAGCGTGTGCTGCTCATCGGCCTCCAGCAGCGGCAGTTCGCCGATGCGTTGCGACGGATCGGCGACCATGGCCTTGAGCAAGCGCAGCCAGTGGCGCGCCATGCGCTCGATGGTGGCCGGCTCGAACAAGTCGCTGGCGTACGTCAGCGCCGCGTGCAGCTTGCCGCCCTTCTCGTAGGTATCGAGGGTCAGATCGAACTGGGTGGTACGGCTCTGCCAGTCAAGACTGTTCAACAGTAGACCGGAGGCCGTGCTGATGCTGGCGATGTCCGCCACTTGCGGCTGGTGGTTGTACATCACCTGAAACAGCGGCGTGTGGCTGAGGCTGCGTTCCAGCTTCAGCGCTTCGACCAATTGCTCGAACGGCAGATCCTGATGCGCCTGAGCGCCGAGCGCGGTGTCCTTGACGGCGCGCAGCAGATCGTCAATCCGGGTCTGCCCGTCCAGTTGGGTACGCAGCACTTGAGTGTTGACGAAGAAGCCGATCAGCCCTTCGATTTCGCCACGGTTGCGGTTGGCAATCGGCACGCCGACACGGATGTCGGTCTGGCCGGTGTAGCGATGCAGCAGCGCGTTGAAAGCACCGAGCAAGAGCATGAACAACGTGACTTGATGCTGCTGCGCGGTGTTGCGCAGTTGCTCGGCCAGTTGTTCATCGACAGCGAATTCATAGCGAGTGCCGCGATAGCTCGGCATCGCCGGACGCGAATGATCCAGCGGCAGCTCCAGCACCGGGTGTTCGTCACCCAGTTGCGCCTGCCAGTAATCGAGTTGGCGCGCCTGTTCGCCCGCTTCGAGCCAGCGGCGTTGCCACAAGGCGTAGTCGCTGTACTGGATCGGCAGCGCGGCCAGTTGCGGTGGCTGACCGGCATCGAACGCGTCGTAGCAACGGATGAACTCGTCGATCAATACGTTCATCGACCAGCCATCGGAAACGATGTGGTGCAGGGTCAGCAGCAACACATGCTCCTGATCGGCGAGTTTGAGCAACGTCACCCGCAGCAGCGGACCCACGGCCAGGTCGAATGGCAACACCGACTGTTGTTCGGCGGCCTGCACCACAGCCTGCTCACGCTCGCTGGCCGGCAGTGCGCTGAAGTCTTCATGACGGATCACCAACGGCGCGCTGGCCGGCACTTGCGACAGACTGTCATCGGCCTGGCGCTGGAACACCGTACGCAGGGTTTCGTGGCGCTCGACCAGGCTGGCGAAGGCTTGCTCCAGCGCCGCCACGTTCAAACGGCCATTGAGCCGTACCGCGCCTGGCAGGTTATAGGCGCCACCTTGGGGATCCAGCTGCCAGAGAAACCACATGCGTTGCTGTGCGTAAGACAGCGCCTGCCGATCCTCGGCCTCGACGCCGGTCGGAATCGGAAACCGGGAAAAATCCACCCCTTCCCTCTGCAGGGCAGCGAGGAACATCTGGCGCTTTTCCAGGGGCAACCCGATAAACCGGCGAGCGAGTTTCAAGGAGTCTTCAGCATTCATTTCTTAGCATCCGGATCAGTAGGCAGGAAGCACAAAGGCACGTCGTCCCTATAAAACGAATGCAGACCGGAAAAATTAGCGAATGAGAACAACTGTCAGGCGGGAGGCAGAGCGGGGATTTCTCGGGCACCACAAATCAAAGGTGGGAGCGAGCCTGCTCGCGAAAGCGGTATGTCAGGCAATGAAAATGCTGACTGTTGCGACGCTTTCGCGAGCAGGCTCGCTCCCACAGGTTATAAGGTGTTCAGGCAGTCGCGGCCATGGCGTGGCGGCGATGATGCACATCGAGCTGATCCTTGATCACCTTCAATACCTTCGCTTCATGCTCATGAATAAAGAAGTGCCCACCCGCGAGCATGTCCACCGAGAAGCTGCCACGGGTTTCCTTGCTCCAGCCGATCAATTGCTCGGTGGTGGCGCGGTCAGCCTTGCCGCCGAGCACATGCACCGGGCAGTTGAGCAGCGGTCGCGCCAGCGGCTCGAACTTGCCGCACAACAGGAAATCCGCGCGCAGGATCGGCAAGGTCAAGCTCATCAGCTCTTCGTTGGCCAGCACTTCCTCGCTGGTGCCATTGAGCGTGCGCAGTTGTTCGATCAACTCGGCGTCGGTCTTGGGCTCGGCAAAGCCGCGATCGTAATCGGCACGCAGGGTCGGCGCCGCCGTGCCGGAAGCGAACATCGCCACCGGTTCCGGGCAACCCAGCGCACGCAGGGCGTGCGCCATTTCGCAGGCCAGCAACGCGCCAAGGCTGTGGCCGAACAGTGCATAAGGGACTTTGAGTGTCGGGCGCAGCTCCTTGGCCAGTTGCATCGCCAATGCACGCATGTCGGTATGCAGTGGCTCGCCGAAACGTGCGCCACGTCCCGGCAGCTCAACCGGTTGCAACTGCAACCACTGCGGCAGTTTCGGCCGCCAGCGGCTGTAGACCATGGCACTGGCGCCGGAATACGGCAGGCACAGCAGGGTCAGCTTGGTCACCACGCTTTCCTCGAAAAATTCACTTGTAGAGAGAAACGGATCCCGTGGCGGTTAAATTAGTCGTCGACCGGTAAATTCCCCCCGCAGGCGCTCGTTAACTGTTCAGGCCAAAACCAATAACGAGGATTCACCGTGGACCTGCAGAGCATCCTGGGCAAGCTGTTCGCCAATGCCGGTGCCGTCGGCATCGAAGGCGTTTTCCAATTCGTGTTTGGTCCGCAGCAGGCCTACTGGTCCGAGGTCAAGGCCAGCAGCCGCACCGTGCCCGGACGCCACGCCAGCCCGGACGTGACCATTGAAGTCGCCGAGCGCGATTTCCTCGGGATCATGAGCGGCATGGCCAACGTCGAAGAGCTGTTCGCCAGCGGGCGCCTGAAGATTGGCGGCAACATGGGCCTGGCAACGATGCTGCCGCAGATCATCGAACATGCGATGCACGGTGGCGCCGTGGCGGAAAAAGTCGACATGAACAAGCGCTACCCGACTCCGCCGCGCTTCAGCGAAAAACTCACTGCCAGCCTGCCGACCCAAAGCAGCGTCGAACGCCTTGCCCGCAGTGATCTGTCGGTCGCCGAATTCAACAGCCGCTACCTGCCCAATGGCATTCCGGTGGTGATCAGCAATGCGCTGCACGACTGGCCACTGTTCAAGCTCAGCCGCGAAGAATCGCTGGTGCATTTCGCCGAACTGCAAGGCATCACCCGCCATGGCGATTACGTGAAGAAAACCTTCTCCACCGAACGTGATTTTCGCTCCACGTCGATGGCCGACTTCATCGCCTCGCTGGATCAACCGGCGGTCAAAGGTGCGAATGGCGAACCACCCGCCTACATGGGCAACAACATCCTGCCGGCGCAATTGATGCAGCAGATCAAGTACCCGCCCTACTTCGACACCTCGCTGTTTATTCCGCCGCGAATCTGGATCGGGCCGAAAGGCACGTTGACGCCGTTGCATCGTGACGACACCGACAACCTCTTCGCGCAGGTTTGGGGGCAGAAGACCTTCACCCTCGCCGCGCCGCATCACCGTGAAGCGCTGGGGACCTGGTCGACGGCGCCCAAGGGTGGTCTGGATGGCTGTGATTTCAACCCGGATGCGCCGGACTACGAGCGTTTTCCTGCCGCCCGCGACGTGACATTTCTGCGGGTGACGCTGGAGGCTGGGGATTTGCTGTTTTTGCCGGAGGGCTGGTTCCATCAGGTGGAATCGGTGTCGACATCACTGTCGGTGAATTTCTGGGTGAATTCGGGACGGGGCTGGTAAACAGTTGCCACCTCCACTTTGTAGGAGCTGTCGAGTGAAACGAGGCTGCGATCTTTTGACTTTAACGATCAAGATCAAAAGATCGCAGCGTGCCGCAGCTCCTACTTGAGATGGCGGTAACTCTGGATTGCCGAGCCAAGCACCACGGTCCCCGCCACAATCGCCAGCCAGAAACCGCTGCGCGCACCGAAGGCGTCCACCAGCCAACCGGAGCCGGCGGCCCCGACAGCCACGCCGATACTCAAACCGGTCACCAACCAGGTCAACCCTTCGGTGAGCTTGGCTGCTGGCACGATGCGTTCAATCAACGCCATCGCCACAATCAGCGTCGGCGAGAAGAACAGCCCGGCAACGAACACGGCCAGCGACAAGCCAAAAATATTGCTCGCCAGCAACAGCGGCAATGTCGTCACCGCCGTCGCCACGCCGCCGTACAGGAACAACTGCGGCAATGGCAATTTCGAGCGCATCGCACCGAAGGCGATGCCGGCCAGGCACGAACCGATGGCGTACACGGACAACACAATGCTCGCCGCCGCCGGTTGCCCCTGTTGTTGAGCAAACGCGACGCTGACCACATCGATGACACCGACGATAACGCCCATAGCGATCATCAACGCCAGCAGCAATTGAACGTCCGTCGAAGCAATGATCGAACCTTGATGTTCGCAGGTATGCGGATGCACTGCCGGCTCGGTGCTGCGCTGGGCGACAAACGCCGTCACGCCGATCGCCAGCGCCAGCAGCGCCGCCAGCGGTCCCGCCTCGGGAAACACCGCCACGCACAACCCCACCGACAATGGCGGGCCGACGATAAAGCACACTTCATCCAGCACCGACTCCAGCGCATAGGCCGTCTGCAATTGCGGCTGACCGCGATAGATCTCGGTCCAGCGCGCACGCACCATTGCCGACATGCTCGGCATGCACCCGGCCAGCGCGGCGAAGATGAACAGCGTCCAGTTTGGCGCTTGCAACCGCGTGCACAGCAGCAACATCAGCAGTGCGCCGCCGCCGATCAACGCCGACACCGGCAGAATCCGCCCCTGACCGAAGCGGTCCACCAGTCGTGACACCTGCGGCGCACAAAACGCCGTGGCCAGGGCAAACGTCGCCGCCACACCACCGGCCAACGCATAGCCACCCTTCAACTGCGAGAGCATGGTGATCACGCCGATACCGGTCATGGAGATCGGCATGCGCGCGATCATTCCGGCCAGGACAAAATTGCGTGCGCCGGGGGCGGTGAATAATTCGCGGTAGGGGTTTGCCATGGGTGCTGCCTCATCAGGGGCCGCCAAGTTGCCATAAGGCTTGCAGGTCGCAAAGCGCACAATTGTTGGTGGAATGTGAAGGTGCTCGACTACGGCCTGCGGTTCGACTCATGCGCTGACGACCGATGCCTGATACAGCCGAAATGGCCGTCAACCTCTCGAATCACAACGACCATTTGTCGAAAACCTGGCAGACCTGTCAGATCTGACAGGTGCCTTGTTCCGCCACACAAGTTTTCATTAATCCGTCGCTCAACTGCGCAGCGCTCCTGATGAACAGGCAACGTGCATGGGAACTATCTGGCAGCAAACATACAAGGGAGCCCTGCCATGGATGAACAGCTCATTCTCGTCTCACCCAAGGATCGCCAGACCGGCGTGGCCGCAAAAATGCAAGTGCATCACCAGGGCCTGCGCCATCGGGCGTTTTCCATTCTGCTGTTCGATCCGCAGGGCCGGCTGCTGATGCAGCAACGCGCGCTGGGCAAATATCATTCCGGCGGGTTATGGACCAACACCTGCTGCGGGCATCCTCGCGCGGGCGAACGGACGGCAGTCGCTGTCAACCGTCGACTGCAGGAAGAAATGGGCATGACCTGCAAGCTGCACAAAGTCGCCTCGATGCTCTACCACGAGCAAGTGTCCGATCAACTGATCGAGCATGAGTTCGATCATGTGTTTGCCGGTATCAGTCAGACCGATCCGGTGGCCAATCCTGATGAAGCCGAAAGCTGGGAGTGGCTGGCGCTACCGCAAATCGCGGAGCGCATCGAGCAGACGCCCAACGTCTTCACGGTCTGGTTTCGGCGGATGTTCGAGCAGTTCGGGATAGAGGGGGTGCGAGGCTGGTTCGAGGCAGTGCGCGCGCGCACCGCTTCACCATCATCGCCGCCGCGAAACGTTGTTCGTATGGATTCGCCCTGGGCCATCCCACCGTTGTACTGCCCTGCTCCCTTTCGGGTCGATGCTGCGCTGGCCGAGGCAGTGGATGAACAGCTCATGCCATGGATCGAGCAGGTCGGGATCTTTCCGGGCCAACTCGAAAAAGTCCGCGCGATGGGCTTTGGGCGCTTCGCCATGCTGTGTCATACCGACACGGAGGATCCGGACCGTGTGTTGCTGGCAGCGCAATGTGTTGCCGCGCTGTTCGCCGTCGATGATTACTACTGTGATGATGAAAGAACCGGGGCTGAACCCAAACTGGTCGGCCCGCGCCTGTCCGTCGCGCTGGCCGCGCTGGAACCGGTTTATTTGAGCGAACGGTTTCGCCCTGGTCTGGCACAGGCTTTGTGTGGCGATCCGGTATTGGTCGCACTGCAGGCCTATCTGGCGCGGGTGGAGGCCTTCGCGAGACCTGCACAGGTCGCACGCGTACGCCATGAAATCATCGCCATGTTCGTAACCATGACAGCCGAAGCCGCCTGGCGCATCGAAGGCCTCACGCCGGCGCTCTGGGAGTACCTCGCCCACCGCCAGGTCAACAGTTTCCTCCCATGCCTGTCGCTCGTCGACATTGTCGGTGACTATGAATTGCCCGCAAATGTCTACAGCGCACCGCAAGTGCGGCGGGTGACGACACTGGCTGCCAGCGCCACGATCATTGCCAACGACCTGTTTTCGGCGTTGAAGGAACAGCAGGCCGGCATTGGTGATTTCAATTTACCGTTGCTGCTGATGCGTGAGCAGCAATGCTCGCCGCAACAGGCCATGGCGCAAAGCGCCGCTATCCATGACGAGATCATGCATCTGTATGAAGCCGCAGAGCTGGCCGTCTTGCCGGGCGCATCGCCGCTGCTCAAACGCTATTTGCGAGGAATCAAGAGCTGGCTGGCGGGCAATGTCGAATGGCATCGCACCAGTGGCCGTTATCAGGTGTGAAGGTGTCGAACTTTTCATGATTACGGATGAACTCTCGTCGCCGCCTGTCAGTCAGCTAGATAAGTCCTCGACTCAAGGCGCGACCCTGCATGCAAATCTCCCTCACCGGACAAGTAGCCCTGATCACCGGCGCCAGCTCCGGCATCGGCCACGCTGCCGCCAAAGCCCTCGCCGCTGCCGGCGCCGCAGTGGTCATCAACTACAACCGTCAGGCCGAACCGGCCGAAGCACTGGCCCGGCAGATCATTGCCGAGGGCGGTCAGGCGCTGGCCATCGGTGCCGACGTCTCGCAGGAAGACGACGTTGAACGACTGTTCGCCGAAACCCTCGACGCCTTCGGCTCGCTGGACATTCTGGTGGCCAACTCGGGTATGCAAAAAGACGCCGCCGCCGTGGACATGACCCTCGACGACTGGAACGCAGTGATCAGCGTCAACCTCACCGGGCAGTTCCTCTGCGCTCGCGCCGCCCTGCGCATCTTCAATCGCCAGGGCATTCGCGAAGGCGTGTCGCGCGCGGCCGGCAAGATCATCCACATGAGTTCGGTGCACCAGCGCATTCCTTGGGCCGGCCACGTCAACTATGCAGCGTCCAAGGGTGGCGTCGATCAATTGATGCAGACCCTCGCGCAGGAAGTCAGCCATCAACGCATTCGCATTAACGGCATCGCGCCGGGGGCGATTCGCACGGCAATCAACAAAGACGCGACCGAAGGCGCTGCCGGCGACAAGCTGCTGGAGCTGATCCCCTACGGACGCATCGGCGACGCGGAAGACATCGCCAACGCCGTGGTCTTTCTCGCCTCGGATGCCTCCGATTACATCGTCGGCACCACCCTGTTCATCGACGGCGGCATGAGCCTCTATCCGGAGTTTCGCGGCAATGGCTGAGCATCACCTGGAACGACAAAGTCCGATCGATGCCCATGGCATCATCGGTGACATGCGCAGTGCAGCGCTGATCAATGATCGCGGTAGCGTGGATTTCTTCTGCTGGCCGGAGTTCGACAGCCCGTCGATTTTCTGTTCGTTGCTGGACAGCCCCGACGCGGGGATTTTCCAGTTGGCGCCGGATTTGCCCGATGCGCGCCGCGAGCAGATTTACCTGCCCGACACCAATGTGCTGCAAACCCGCTGGCTGAGTGAGCGTGCGGTGGTCGAAGTCACCGATCTGTTGCCGGTGGCGGACAACGAGGACGATTTGCCGCTGCTGATGCGCCGGGTCCGCGTGGTCAGCGGTGAGGCGACCTTCCACGTGCGTTGCGCGGTGCGCCATGACTACGCGCGCGCCGACACCCGTGCACGGATGGACCAGCAAGCGGTGATTTTCAGTGCCGATGGGCAGCCATCGATGCGTCTGACGTCGGATCAGCCGTTGCACATCGAAACCGACGCAGCGGTTGCCTCATTTACCCTGAAACAGGATCAGACTGCTGCGTTCATGCTGGGTGGCGAAGACGATCCGCGTTTCGCGGCAGGTGCCGCGCAACTGTGCATGGAACGCACATTGAAGTTCTGGCGCGACTGGCTCGGTCAGTCAATCTATCGCGGACGCTGGCGCGAAATGGTCAACCGTTCGGCCCTTGCGTTGAAACTGCTGACGTCGCGCAAACACGGCGCGATTCTCGCTGCCGCCACCTTCGGCCTGCCGGAAACGCCGGGGGGCGAACGCAACTGGGATTATCGCTACACATGGATCCGCGATGCCTCGTTCACGGTGTACGCGTTCATGCGCCTGGGTTTTGTCGGCGAAGCCAACGCTTATATGGGCTGGTTGCGCGGACGAGTCAGCGACTGCTGTGGCCAACCGATGAAGCTGAACATTCTCTACGCTATCGATGGCCGTCAGGAATTACCGGAAACCGAACTTGATCACCTCTCGGGGCACGGCGGAGCAAAACCGGTGCGCATCGGCAACGGCGCTTACGATCAGATCCAACTCGATATCTTTGGCGAGCTGATGGACGCGGTGTATCTGGTCAACAAATACGGCGACGCAATTTCCCACGAAGGCTGGAAACACGTGCGCGAAGTGGTCGATCAAGTCTGTGAGACGTGGCAGACCAAAGACGTCGGCATTTGGGAGATGCGTGGTGAACAGCACCACTTTCTGCACTCGCGGCTGATGTGCTGGGTGGCGCTGGACCGGGCCATCCGACTGGCCTCGAAACGCTCGCTGCCGGCACCGTTTGCGCAGTGGGACCAGACCCGACAGGCGATCTACGCCGACATCTGGGACAACTTCTGGAATGAAGAGCGCGGGCATTTCGTGCAGTACAAGGGTGGCACGGCGCTGGATGGCTCGATGTTGCTGATGCCGCTGGTGCGCTTCGTCAGCGCCAAGGATCCGCGCTGGCTGTCGACGCTTGAGGCGATTGAAAAACATCTGGTGCGCGACGGCATGGTGTATCGCTATCGCAACGACGACAGCAATATCGATGGCCTGGCCGGCACCGAAGGCGCCTTCGCTGCGTGCTCATTCTGGTACGTCGAATGCCTCGCCCGCGCCGGCCAAGTGGAAAAAGCGCATCTGGAGTTTGAGCAACTGCTGCGTTACGCCAACCCGCTGGGCTTGTACGCCGAGGAATTCGACAGCCATGGCCGGCATTTGGGCAATACACCGCAAGCGCTGACGCATCTGGCGTTGATCAGCGCGGCGAGTTTTCTGGATCGTCGGTTGAGTGGGGAAAAGAGTGAGTGGCAGCCGTAATGTTCGCCAGTGGTTGTAGGAAATAGCCCACAAAACGAAGACCTTGTAGGACCCCTGTGGCGAGGGGATTTATCCCCGATGGGCTGCAAAGCAGGCCCAAAACCCTCCAACCCATTCCCCCAGAAGTACCGGGTTTTCTCACTTCGGGGCTGCTGCGCAGCCCATCGGGGATAAATCCCCTCGCCACAAACTCGCATGGCAATGGACTACAGGTGATCAACATCCGCCGCGTCCACCCTCCCCCGAACCTCGCAGTCACACCCGGAAATACCCTGTTGCCAGCTGTTACATCCCCCCCTACCATCCACCGCAACGGGCACAGCGGAGCTGTCCAATAAAACCCGAATTCAAGGAACCAGAATGTCCCAGCACGTCCAGCGCACCATCAACACGCCCCTTCGCAGCGGCCTGACCCGCAGCCAACTCTGGGAAGCCGCGGACAAAGGCCTGATCAAATGCTGGGAAATCGGCCGCCAACGCGCCACCCGCTTCCCCGACCTCGCCCAACGCTGCCTCGCCGACGAACTGCCAGTGCTCGGCTGGAAAGGTGGCGTGAGCCGCAGCCTGAAGAAAACCGAAAAATATGGCTCGTTGAAGTATCTGGCGCAGTGGCAAGGCTTGCGCGGCGAGGATCTGGATATTGATATGAGCGAAGAACGTTCGTTGACCTGTTCGCGGACGAAGATGCGGGTGACGTTTACTCCGGATCGGACGAAGTATTTCAATCAGGTGGTGGAAGCCGAGGCTTAAGGAGAAGCAGCGATGGTCGATTTGCATCAGGAATTTCATAACAGCCGTTTCTTTCACGAAGCGCGGATTGACAGGCGTTCGGCCGACGCACTGGCAGGGGTCGCTGCCGGGCTAGCCGCTGATGGCAAGATCAATCAGCAGGAAGCCGAGTTTCTCAAGACCTGGATCGAAACCCACTTGGTTCACTTGGGGGATCCGGTGGTAAATATTCTCTACAAGCGTCTTGGGGGCATGCTTAGCGACGGTGTACTGGATGCCGATGAATCGGTGGAATTGCTGGAGATTCTTCATCAGTTCGCCGGCCTGCCAGTGGGCGCAGCACAAACCTTCAGCGTGCCCAACAGCCTGCCGCTCGATAGTCCAGCCCCATCCCTGGACTGTGCCAATCGTGTTTTTCTGTTTACCGGTGTTATGGCTTACGGGCCGCGCAAAGCGTGTGAATCGCTGATCGTAGAACGCGGCGGAATGATTGGTGCAGGTGTCAGCAAGAAAATCCACTATCTAGTGATCGGCAGCATCGGCAATGAACAGTGGCTGCACAGCAGCTATGGTACGAAGATCAAAAAAGCCGTTGAGCTGAGAGACAGCGGCGTGCCGATCGCCATCATCAGTGAAGATCATTGGCAGAAGGTGTTGTTCGGATAACAGGAGCCCGGTATGAGTGGAAAAGCGATTCTGTTTTGCAAAACCGCTAGCCTGACCATTGCCTATGAGGCGCATGGCCCGGAAACCGGTGCGCCGGTGATCCTCCTTCACGGCTTCCCGTACTCCCCTCGCGCTTACGACGAAATCGCGCCGCTCCTCGCCGCTCAGGGTTACCGAGTCGTCGTTCCGTACCTGCGCGGTTACGGGCAGACTCGCTTCAACGATGCACAAACACTGCGCTCAGGCCAGCAAGCCGCACTCGCCCAGGATTTGCTGAATTTGATGGATGCACTCTCCATCCAACAAGCCACGCTCTGCGGGTATGACTGGGGTGGTCGCGCGGCATGTATCGTCGCGGCGTTATTTGCGGAACGAGTGCGCGGCTTGGTGACCGGTGATGGATACAACCTGCAGGACATCCCCAACTCGATTCGACCGCTGGATCCCGAGACCGAACATCGGCTCTGGTATCAGTATTACTTCCACACGCCACGTGGCGTTGAGGGCCTGAAGCACAATCGTCGGGAGTTTTGTGAGCTGCTCTGGAGGCTTTGGTCTCCGACCTGGTCGCACGCCGCCAAGCGTTTCCCCCTGACTGCGCCTGTCTTCGACAACCCCGATTTCGTTGACGTGGTGATCCACTCCTATCGCCACCGCTTCATGTACGCCGCGGGAGATCCGGCGTTTGAGTTGATGGAAGATTTGCTGACTCGGCAACCGACCATTAGCGTGCCGACCATTTCTTTGTGCGGTGCCGACGACGGTGTCGGCCCTGCACCACAAGAGGATGAAGACGCAGAGCATTTCACCGGCTTCTATGAGCGGCGTGTGTTGCCCGATGTCGGCCATAACATTCCCGAGGAAGCCCCTGAACAAACCCTCAAGGCATTACTGGATCTGTTGCAGCACTGACCGAAACCGCTCGCGATAAGCCTGCGGCGTTACGCCAATCGCCCGCAGAAAACTACGACGCAACGTCTCTTCACTGCCAAACCCGCAATTAGCGGCGATGCGTTTGACCGGTAAACCAGTGTCACTGAGCAAACGCCGCGCCGTTTCGACGCGGATCAGTTCGATCGCCCGCGCCGGGGTCTGGCCGGTGTCGGCGCGGTAGTGGCGGACGAAACTGCGTTCACTCATGCCGGCCTGCTCGGCAAGGGTCGGCACGCCGAGGTCGCAGGTGAGGTTCTCGGCGATCCACGCGTGCAACTCATCAAAACGATTGCCCTGATTCTGCAAGGACAAGGTCACGCTGAACTGTGACTGCCCGCCCGGACGTTTGAGAAACACCACAAGATGCCGGGCGACGTCCAAAGCGATGTCGCTGCCCAGGTCCTCTTCAACCATCGCCAGTGCCAAGTCGATGCCAGCGGTGACACCCGCCGAGGTCCACACCGGGCCGTCGTTGATGAAAATCGGATTCGCCTCAACGTGCAGATTGGGGTGTTGCTGCGCCAGTTGTTCGCAGCGAGTCCAGTGAGTGACCACGCGACGACCGTCGAGCCAGCCACTGGCGGCCAGCAAAAAAGCACCTGTGCACACCGAGGCCACGCGCCGACATTTAGCGCCGTGCTCGCGTACCCAATCCACCAAAAGAACATCTTCAGCGGCAGGATAAATCCCCCAGCCGCCGGCGATGATCAATGTGTCGCTGGGTTCCTGCGGTAAAGGCTCGGCCAGCACCGCCAAGCCTGCCGACGACATCACCGCGCCGCCGCCGCTGGCAATCACGCTCGGTGCATAAGGGATCGGCAAGCCGCGCTGGCGGGCAAGGTCGTTGGCCGAGGCGAACACCTGCAGCGGCCCGGTGACGTCGAGGATCTGCATGTTGGCAAACGCGAGTACGTGGATGGCTTTGGGCATTTGGCGTAATTCGTGGGGTGATTGGCGTATGCGCCAGAACCTACGCGCCTACAGTGAACCCGTCCACCCCTTTTCATGGAGCAAGAACAATGACGTTGCAGATCGGTTTTCTGTTGTTTCCACAGGTTCAGCAACTCGACCTGACCGGGCCGTACGACGTGCTCGCGTCGTTGCCGGACGTACAGGTGCATCTGATCTGGAAGGATCTGATGCCGGTCACCGCCAGCACCGGGCTGCTGCTGAAACCGACCACCACATTCGAGAATTGCCCGTGTCTGGATGTGATCTGCATTCCCGGTGGCGGCGGTGTCGGGCCGTTAATGGAAGACGCGCAGACGCTGGACTTCATCAAACGCCAGGCCCTTCAGGCGAAATATGTGACCTCAGTGTGCACCGGCTCGTTGGTCCTCGGCGCGGCGGGCCTGCTGCAAGGCAAACGCGCGACCACGCATTGGGCGTATCACGATCTGCTGCCGACGCTGGGTGCGATTGCGGTGAAAGATCGGGTGGTGCGTGACGGCAATCTGTTTACCGGTGGCGGGATTACGGCGGGGATCGATTTTGCCTTGGTATTGGCTGAAGAGTTGGTGGGTGCCGACGCAGCGCAACTGATCCAGTTGCAACTGGAATATGCCCCGGCACCGCCGTTCAATTCCGGCAGCCCGGAGACTGCGCCGGGTGCGGTTGTCGATGAGGCGCGTTTGCGTGCAGCGCCATCGCTGAAGCTGCGTACGGAAATTACCGAGCGCGCTGCCGCCAAACTCAACTTGCACTGATTCGTCAGCCAAATACAAAACCCTGTAGGAGTGAGCCTGCTCGCGATAGCGGTGGATCAGCCAAAACATCTGCGTTGAATGACACACCGCTATCGCGAGCAGGCTCACTCCTACAGTTGATCGGGTTACCAAGGATATTTGGGTTGTCCCCGATCACCGCCACACCTTCACTTGTCCCCAAGCCCCCACCCGTGTAGAAAGCGCTTCCACAAATTCTGCACAGGGACTTTCGATGAAGGCTTTGCCATGGCTCTATCTGGCGCTTCTCAGCCTCGGTTATGGATGGGCGCTGAGCTACGGCCACCTCGGCTGGCTCGCTTTGATTTCCGTGGGGCTGCTGGTGTTCGCCGGTTTTGCCGTGCGCCAGCAACAGGTGCCGGTCGCGCGTTTTCTTGGTCATGGGCTGTTCATCGTGTTGGCCGTGGCGTTGGCGCTGCACTGGTTACCGGGTTTCGCCAACGGTCGGGCTATCGATCCGCAGCGCTTCACCGACAACGCTGTGCCGTTCTCGATGTACCTGAATCTGGATAAACCGCTGATTGGTTTCTGGCTGCTGCTGGTGTGCCCGTGGATTGTCGGGCGCCGTTCGTTGCGCCTGAGCGTCTACGCCACCGCCCTCGCCCTGACGCTGAGCGCGGTTCTGGCCCTCGGCGGCGCGCTGTTGCTGGGTGTGATTGCCTGGGCGCCGAAGTGGCCGGATCAGGCGTGGCTGTGGGTGCTCAATAATCTGCTGCTGGTGACCTTGGTCGAAGAAGCGCTGTTTCGCGGCTATATACAGGGCGGCCTCAGCCAGCGCTTCAAACACCTGCCGTACGGCGACAACCTCGCCCTGCTGCTGGCCTCGCTGCTGTTTGGTCTGGTGCATGCCGGCGCGGGCTGGAGCTGGGTGTTGCTGGCAGGGCTGGCGGGGGTCGGCTATGGTCTGGCCTATCGTTTTGGCGGACTCGGCGCGGCGATCGTCACGCATTTCGGCCTGAACCTGCTGCATTTCGGCCTGTTCACCTATCCGATGCTCGCCGGCTGAAGCAAGCGCCGTTTTGCGACGCTGTGCTGATTATTGAAAAATAATTTCAATAATCAGCTGTCACCGCCGACAACCTTTCAAAGCCTTGCGGATTGAAAAACCATGCGTAATAACCAGCCCATTACACAACGCGAACGGACTTTTCCGGCTCAGCAGCGGTTGATTTCCACAACCGACGCCAAGGGCGTGATCACCTACTGCAACGACGCTTTCGTCGAAATCAGCGGGTTTTCGCGTGAAGAGCTGATCCGTGCGCCGCACAACCTGGTCCGTCACCCTGACGTGCCGGCGGCGGTGTTTTCGCACATGTGGGGCACACTGAAACAAGGCTTGCCATGGATGGGCATTGTCAAGAATCGCTGCAAGACCGGTGACCATTACTGGGTTAACGCCTATGTAACACCGGTGTTCGACGGCAACCAGGTGGTCGGTTACGAGTCGGTGCGGATCAAACCCACCGCCGAACAGATCCGCCGTGCCGAAGCGCTCTACCAACGCATCAACCAAGGCAAGTCGGCGATCCCTTCCAGCGACAAATGGCTGCCGGTGCTGCAAGACTGGCTGCCGTTCATTCTGGTCAGCCAACTGAGCTTCGTGATCGGCGCGACCCTGAACTCGCAGTGGGGCTTCGCTCTCGCCGCCGGTCTGTCGGTGCCGCTGGGCCTGATGGGCCTGCAATGGCAGCAACGCGGGCTCAAGCGCCTGCTGCGTCTGGCCGAGCAGACCACCTCTGACCCGCTGATCGCGCAGATGTACACCGACAGCCGTGGCGCCCAGGCGCGTCTGGAAATGTCGATCCTCAGCCAGGAAGCCCGCCTGAAAACCTGCCTGACCCGTCTGCAGGACACCGCCGAGCACCTGACCGATCAGGCCAAGCAGTCTGACGCCTTGGCGCACAACAGCTCCACTGGTCTGGAACGTCAGCGCGTGGAAACCGAACAGGTCGCCACCGCCGTCAACCAGATGGCCGCGACCACGCAAGAAGTGGCGAGCCACGTCCAGCGCACTGCTGACGCCACTCAGGAAGCCAATCGCCTGACCGGTCGCGGCCGTGACATCGCCGGGGAAACCCGCGAAGCCATTCAGCGTCTGTCCGTGGTCGTGGGGGAAACCGGCCTGACCGTGACCCAACTGGCCAAGGACAGCGACGAAATCGGCGGCGTGGTTGATGTGATCAAAGGCATCGCCGACCAGACCAACCTGCTCGCACTCAACGCCGCCATCGAAGCTGCACGTGCTGGCGAGATGGGCCGTGGCTTCGCGGTAGTAGCTGACGAAGTGCGTCAACTGGCGCAACGCACCAGCGAATCGACCGGGCAGATTCATGCCCTGATCGCCAAGTTGCAGCAGACCGCGTCCAGCGCCGTGCAAACCATGGAAGCCGGCCATCGCCAGGCGGAAGAAGGTGTCGCGCGGGTGCTGGAAGCGGATCAGGCGTTGGTCGGCATCAGTGAAGCGGTGGCCAACATCACCGACATGACCACGCAGATTGCGGCGGCGACGGAAGAGCAAAGTGCGGTGGCTGAAGAGATCAGCCGCAACATCAGCAATATTTCGGAGTTGGCGGATCAGACGTCGGAGCAGGCGCATAACTCGGCTTTGTTGAGTGAAGAGCTGACGAAGACTGCCAACACGCAATACTCGTTGGTGGAGCGGTTTAACCGCTGATTGGATTGGTAATAAAGAAACCCCGGACAGCGAAAGCTTCCGGGGTTTTTATTGCCTGTCTGAAATGGATGTTGTTTGGCAGAGCGCGTCCGTAAACAGCCTTCCCTACTTTCCACAAACTCACTCAAGAAATGCAGACACAGCCTACAACGGCAACAGAATAAGCCGACTGTTTCTCGCTGACGGCAGGATCTAATGTTTGCCGGCCCAAACCGATCGCGCGAGCCGGCTAGAATGAATACACATCTGCCCCAAAAACCGATAAAACCAATAAGAAGGAAGTTCGTGAAGAACTGACATTCCTTGATGCGCAGCGAGCGGCGCGTGATGGGCAGAAAGCGCCCGATAAGTTTGTGATCACTGGCAGGCTGTAAGCACTACTGCAGTGTTGCGAACTTTAGACATTCACTGATCTGAGTATTTTCTGCTAACACATAGATCTCCAACCGCGCTCTAAAAAAACTCTAGAAACCATACAGTCTCTGCGCCTCCAATATCGCCGGAAACACATGAGGCTCAAGATATCATCAACCTACTGCCACTTCCCACGATGGTTTATGCCACTTCAATTTTTAGTCTATCCGAAACATTTATAGAATTTAGAAAACCTCCATCAACTTGATCATAAAACACTCAAACCGCCACTGAAGAGGCTATTAAAAAAAACAAGAGACTGCATAAAAATTAACTACAGGAAAACGTGCATCAAACCCACTCAACAAATTATTAAATTCATTAAATTTCTTTAAATCATCCACAACTCCTACTTCGCCTGCTCAGCCTTACAGGCCAAGCAAGAGCAAAAGGCACAACTCAAAAAACAGGGGTAAAAATTTCGGTCGGAGTCGACTGTGAAAAACCTGAAAGGTTAGGTGGACAGTATGATGACAAAATACTAATCTCGATGATAGCGAGACTACGAGCAAGGATTCATATGATTACAATCAACCGCCATCCGACCCCTGTTGATCCAATGATTTGCGATTCCATCCTTGAGCTAGTGGGTAAAAACGTAAAGTCATTGAGCAAGATGCGCCCACCAAAAGAGCACCCACTTTTTGATGGTTACAAAGCGATGCTAGTAGAGGAAGTTCGGATATACATTACAAGCCAAAACTTCCCAAAAATCGAAGTAATCACAGCAACATCTGAAAGCGGGAGCGTTATTGGCTTCTTGTTGTTCGGACTGGTTTTGACGGACGTGCAGGAATGCAACATTTACTACACCGCTGTGCAAAATGAGTTTCGTCGCCAAGGCATCATGAGTCAGATGATGCAAGTGATTTTAGAAATCTGCCCTGCGATTGGATTGTCCTGCGATATCGCATTGGTATCAATATACAAGAGGCTCGGTTTTCGGCCGGTCGCAGTTGGAGAAACGCAAATTGTAATGTTTATTGGACACCCCAAGGGGGTAACTCCAGTGGTCAACATGGAAGATTTAAAGATATCGAAAGCAGTCGACTTCGCTTTTAGACGGGCAGTACAAAGATCAACCCCCCATGATATGTGCCGTGCCGACAAAGCCATGAAAGCAGATTTGGCGGCACTTCGCATCAAGGCCCGAAATTTTCTGAAAGCAAACGAGTGAGTGTTTTGTAGATGAGCGACGGAATCTTGGTCAGTAATTCACAGGCTCCGGTGCGAAAATGGCCTAAACCACTACTCACCATAAATACACAGAGAAAACCGGATTGATGCTAGGGCTACGTGCTACATCATGTTTTCGTCTGACCTGACAGGAATTCAAGGAGAAGTCAGTTGAGTAAAAAGAAGCGCAAGAAGCCGTTTAGCGGACCAAGCACAAAACCGTATTTGTCCATCAAAATGCCGCAGATAGTGGAGGAGCGTCGGGATATGTTTAATCAGTCCTTTCAACTTTCCTGCAGCCAGGTGCGTGAGGTTCTCACACGCTTTCATCCGGGTGACGTGCTCACAGCCGTCAATATCTCAGATCTTTGGCAGCCGAATCGCGCGAGTCAAGTTAAGCACCAGCTTGCGTTCAGCCTATTGATGTCCACGCCAGCCGAAAGTTTTTCACCTATCCGCATGGTCACCTATGGTGATTTTTCGGAGTTCTGCAACGCATTGATTCAGGCCTTTCCAGATTTCCCCATGCTAGAAGATTACGTGCCTGAGGAGGACTGGGGAGAGGTGAAGGTTCTTGTCGGACCGGAGCCCATCTCCATTCTGCACGGTGGCCCGGTGCAGCGCATCGCCGACTACGTCGAAGCGTTCCGTATATTTCATGGGGACGGCACCCAAGCTGTGATCGATCTGGAGCGCGCGATCCGGCTACAGGGCGAACTCCTAATGGCGGCACCATTGAACAGTGGCGATCAAACTGATGAATTGACTCCCGGATATGTTGAGGTAGCGCCTGTTTCCTTTTGGGAGGTTATGTCACCCGCTTTGATTCAACTGCCGATGATTGAACAGATTCATGCTCAGTATGTCGTGGAGTTGGGACAGCCCAGCTGTTGGGAGGACGCGAATGATTTCGGTGACGCGGTGATGACAGGTGCGGTATTGCCATGGCTGGCTGCTCGGATCGATGGATCTTTGCGAGCATTTTCCATACGTAACGCGATAACAGTCGTGATTGAAGCCTGGGCCAAGACGCCACAGGATTCTCCAACCAAGCTCGCTGCACGAATAGGGGCTTACCTAACGAAGCGAATTAAAAGCTACTCATGTCTAGCTGGGCCACTAAAGTTACGGTCACAAGTAGAGATAGCTCCATTGACTATCGCAGCTGTTCTTATCGATGATCCGCACTACTTTCTGGTAGTCCCCGTGTCGTTAAGCCAACAAACCCAAGTCGGCAAAGCAGTCACAACGATGCGCCGCATCATAGGGGATATGGATTGGGGCCTTCAGGTTGTCGGAACTCAAGAAGGCTTCCAGCTTCGCGATGCGCGAGGCAGTTTACCTGAACCCGCCGCGGTGGAGATCATCCTGGTTAATACCCCTGTTTCCACCGCACTTTCGATGATCAAGCCCCCAAGTGCCAATGCACGATTGATGAGTCTGGTGGATACGTGCACTATTTTTGACTCTATTGAGTCGGTGGATGAGCTTGGACGATTCTGGAAGTATGTGGACAGTTTGGGCCAATTTGGAGGAAGTCTATTCAGCGACTTGGGGGATCTATTCGGTTCATTCCGTGATGTCCATGCCCAAATCATTGAAGGTGCGTTGGTCCCAAACTTTCTGAGTTTAGATCCCCATTGGGGTGCATCTTGGCGCTATGAAAATTTAAAAACCTTCTGGAAAAACGCACCACTCATGTTCCCGGACGAAGACAGTGCTTGGATTACAAGTAAGAATGACAGCGTCAGTTCGCTGAAGCGAGTCACTGCCAAGAATGCTCCCAAAATCGCATGGTCGTCAGTAATTGGAGCAACCACCATACACTTTGTCTTAGATGCCAAAGCCGTCGATCTGGAAGCGCAGGACGGTAATTTGCTTGAGCATTTCGTGCATTGCGCCGCCGATAGCATTGCTGAGCGAGCTTCTATCATTGCGCCGTTCCTGCAACTTCCGTTTCAGCGTATCAATCTGCATTGTTTCAGTGCAAAACACTTACTAGTTTTCGCTGGAGATGAAGATACTCAGCCGGCTGAAACAATGCCTATCATCACTGAATGGGAAAAAATACCCGGCTCAGACTCTTACAGCTACCAAGCCAGACTTACGGTTAATCTCGTGAAGTTGGTGAAGGAAATGGAGGCTGTCAAAGATGCGAGTTTCGAGGTCATCTGTGTCGTAGCCGTCGTTGAACATCTATTTGCAGCTGTTGGGAGCCCGATGCCATCCGACTTGTACGACGCGTTAGCGGAGACAGCCGTCCGAACTCCCCGTTTTACCCTCAACACCATGCAACGCACTATAGATGTACCAGACTTTACTCAGGCGCAAGTGCCTAGGCTCGAGGACTACAAAGTTGCTCGGCGTGATCTGGCCATACTGCTGAAAGCGCAAGGCGTGGCTCCGGGAGAGTACATGCTTGAGGCCGCTAAGGCATTGATCAATCCCGCCCGAGCGGCTTATAGGGACGCGGTGCACGAGCGTATTCGCTCTCTGGATCGCGAAAGCCTGCTGCGATACTGCACCGAGCAATACGACGCGTTGATCGCTTCCGATGACAGGAAAGAGTTGCAAGTCAAGCAGAGTCTTTGTCACGAGGTCGACTACGATAGAGAACAGTCGCTGGCCGAGGCCCGAGAAAAGTTTTCCCGCGAAAGCAAAAACTTTCGGTACCTAATAGAGAGCGCGTTGGTTTTGACCGTCCCTCAAAACGTGCCTGTTAGCTCTAAGGATGTCCTTTCAATCCTGTCCATGATTGACTGGCTCTATGTTCTGTACGGAGCAAGTGATGTACTGCACAACGGCATCGACGTTGGTGGCATGCGAGTCAATGACCAATACGTCCCCGAAGTCTTCTATTCAGAGGTGCGTGGCGAACAGGAAGAATTGTTCGGACGAGAGATGGCGGCTTTACGGTTGGGTGTCGACGTTGCAGATGAAGATAAGGTTACGACGGCACTGTCGACTTCAGAATATTTTGCAATGTTGGACGCGGCTTTCACGAAAGATAATCGATTTAGCTACTCACATTTGCTGCAGGTACTCTCCACTCTCACTCAGTGGGTGTCAGTCGGTGGCGCGCGCGAATTGTCTTGTGGCTACGTGAGCGACAGGCAATCTGTGGCCGAAAAAGCGGTGACCGCCTACCCTGATATGTCATTAGACTCAGCATTGGCGGTTATCGAGTTTCTCCTACTCCCACCCGAACAAGTTTGGCGCCTACTTGGTAAAAATGTAACAGAAGACGATGTTCCAGTATGGGAGCACTCCAAACGCGGCAGTCGTCACACAGTCCGCCCTCTGATCGAACTTTCTGACGGTCGATTGTTATGGGGGGCTGCGGCAGTGGCGCGGACCAAACGCATATGGGCAGGATCAATCTCGGCCGGTTTTTTACCGGCTGACTATCCTTGGCCTGCCGTACGCGCTGCAGTCGGTCAACTCAAGAAAGAATTGGAGGATGGCTTGGAAGATCGTGCGTACGAAGTCTGTGTACGCGCTATGCCCTACGCAATCAAAGGTATCGATTTCAAGTTCCGATTTCCAAAGGAGCAATTTCCAGATGTTGGTGATTTCGACGTATTAGCTTACCGACCAGAGAACAATCAGTGGCTGACCGTAGAATGCAAGTACAACCAACCGGTTTTTTGTCTAAAGGATACACGTAGACTGCGAGACCGAGTTTTCGGCCGCGGCGAAGATTTTGGTCAATTAGGAAAAATCGCAAAGCGACGGGACTTTCTGGTTAAGAACGTGGACGTTTTACGAAACTTGCTGGGATGGCCAGCTCCTGCGCAGAAGCCGTTTTCCCTTACCGAGCTCTATGTATCGAAGGACATGCACTTTTGGTTGCGGTTTCCGCCATATGAGGTTCCGACGCATTTTGTACAAATCGATACATTAGATGCCTGGCTACGATCCGCATCCGCACCGAGCTAATGTTGATAATGAACCGACAGAATTTGGAGGCATTTCTGGTTGGCAAAATGTCTTTCCAGAACTCGAGCTCTCTCAAACTTGAAGGTCGACAGCTTCCATTTTTTGTTTTTGATCTGTAATTAGTCGAGTTTTATAGGCCCATCCGCGAGCAGGCTGACTCCTACAGAGATCGCTGTTGGACACACAACTCGTGACCACCGCAAATCGAATGTAGAAGTGAGCCCACTCGCGATGAAGCCAGAACTGCAGACGCCTACCCATTCGGCACGAGGTTATCCAGCGCCTGATTCACCGCCAGTTCGCCCAACATCACCACTTGCGCAATGCCCAACAGGGTCTTGCGGTTCGTCCCTTCCAGCAGGCCGGCAAAGTCACCGAGCATGACCGTGGCTGACGCGAGGGATTCGCAGGCGTTGGCCAGCAAGGATTCCGTATCGGTTTGCGGGTTGACCATGAACATGTCGTTTGGGGTGTAAGGCGTGGCCATGATCTTGGCTGCCGGGGTCAGGTAATAGTCGAGGGCGCGTTCGGCGGCGTCGTGGAGTTTTCTTGAATCGGGAAATTCGTACGGGGAAACCGGATCTTCTAACGGTGGAATGACGGTCTGGGACATCAGCTGGAACTCCGAAAAAGAGTCGCTTGAGAATTTTTATAGACGGCTGCCAGGCAGTGAGGGGACAAGCCCCTCACCGAGGCGGCAACTACCGCGAGACGTGATGGTTATCCAGCACACGATTGACCAGCAGCTCACTCAGCATGATGACCTGCTGCAGTATCTGCATCGCCTTGTGCTGCGATGGATCGACGGTGTCGCCGATATCCCGGGCCATGTCACTGGCCGACGACAGCGTTTCGCACGCTTCGACCAGCAGCGTTTCGTCATCCACCGTTGGATTGACCAGATAGATCCTGCCCGGCTTGCGCGATGGCTTGGACGTCTTCTGCGCCCCGGGATCGAGGTAATGATTGATTGCCCGCTCGGTGGCCGTTTTTATGTTTTCGGCTTCGAGTGCGGCGTCGTAGGGGATTGAATCGGTTTCTGGTGGGTTTGGCGTAATTTTGAACATACGGACTCTCTATCTTGAAGGAATTGAAGAGCCGTCACTTTCGCTACCAAACGAAGGGTGGCGGCCACACGTGGGTTGGTAGACCGGTCAAGACAGAGAAACCCCCGGCGCCCCCGAAGGAGCCCCACGCATAGCCACCATATAAAATCAGCCTCAAAAAATGAGACTGCAGAATGGACGCCACACGGCTGTCAAGAAAACGGGCTACCAAACCCGATCACTGTTTTTCAGTGACGGGGAAACGATATAGCCCTCTCCAAGCCGCGTAAGCCGGCGGATTCTGGCGTACGCGTAGGCAACGACGCAAGGTGTTGTAGCCCTTATGGCGTAACGGTTCGTGTACTTTAAACGTGCTTGCAGGATTACGTTTATGCGCCAAAAAGCCGGATGTTTGACTGTTCCTTTGCTGTGCTCTGGCAGACCGCTTTCGCGAGCAAGCCCGCTCCCACATTGGATCGGATGCACCCGTCAAGAACTGGTCGGCTCGCAGGCCGCCATCGCTGGCAAGCCAGCTCCCACAGGGATTGCATGCAGTCTGCAAGAACTGGTCGGCTGCCAGGCCGGCTCCCACTGAAAACGAAAGCAGCTCGCCTCCACTCCTAACCACTCAACACGATGAGCGTTAGCTCGAGTACCGTTTTTGATCTTGATCCACGGGCGACGTCGGAAGGCTGAGTGGAGGGATTTATCCGGGGGTGGGAGCGCAGCGACCGTTTGGCGAAGCCAAACACATCGAGAGGAGGTGCAGCGAAGCAAACCGTAGGCGATGCCCCCCGGATGAATCCCGGAGCGAAGGAACCCCGAGCCTTAGCGAGTGGGCCGAACGTAGGAGCAAGCGTTTTTTTGCTTACTTTTTTGAGGCGTTTGTCAAAAAAGTGAGTCGCCGTAAGGGCGAAACCCTAGGTGGGCTTAACCGCAGCAACGGATATGCACACAGATCGAAAAGTGTGTCGTGTTCAAGATCGATCCCCCTCACCCCAGCCCTCTCCCCCAAGGGGGCGAGGGGGAAAGGGAGCCGATCTTCATGAGTTTCAAAATTTCAGCTCGGCTCAGTCAACACTGAAGAAACCCGGCAACCTTCTCCGCGGCCGAAGCCAAATGCTGCTCATGCGTAAACCCGGAAACCTTGAGCGGCTTCAAATCATGATCCCCAGAAGCCAACCAGAACACCTCAATACCCGGCGATAGATCGTAAGCCTCGACAGCGTCCCTATTGCCCAGCGCATCCCGCTCCCCCTGCACAATCAACGTCCGAGTCTGCAAAGAAGCCAAATGCTCAACCCGAGGCTTCTCCGGCTTCCCAACCGCATAAAACGGATACCCCAGACAAACCAACGCATCAGCCCCCAACTCATCAGCAAGCAAACTGGCCATCCGCCCACCCATGGACTTCCCGCCAATGGCCAAAACCCCAGCGACATGACGCCGCACTTCGCCATACACCTCACGCCAGCATTCCTGCAGTTTGGCAGCAGGATTCGGCGGCCGCTTCACCCCATCCACCCGCCGCTGCGCCATATACGCAAATTCAAACCGCAACACGTTCACCCCAAGCCCGGCAAGACGCCCAGCCATATCCGTCATCCACTCGCTATCCATCGGCGCACCAGCACCATGAGCAAGGATCAACGTCGCTGAAGCCTCACCACTGGCAGCATCCCAAAGCCACCCACGATCCCGCACACACTGCGCCCATTGATCCCCGTCAATACTGGCCTTGTGCTGTTTGTCCATGCTTGCCTCGCTTTTAGTCTGCCTATAACTCCAGACGAAGGATTCGCCGCGTGTCTTGCGCGCGCTCACTTCGGCTGAACCGTGGATGGGGAACCATGAACACTTCTATCAGTACCGCCTACAACTACAAGGTGGTCCGCCAATTCGCCATTATGACGGTGGTGTGGGGCATCGTCGGCATGGGGCTCGGGGTTTTTCTCGCGGCCCAATTGGTCTGGCCCGAACTCAACTTCAATTTGCCCTGGACCAGTTTCGGCCGTCTGCGCCCGCTGCACACCAACGCGGTGATCTTCGCGTTCGGTGGCTGTGCGCTGTTCGCCAGTTCGTTCTACTCGGTGCAACGCACCTGCCAGACCCAATTGTTTGCGCCAAAAATCGCCGCGTTCTGCTTCTGGGGCTGGCAACTGGTGATTCTATTGGCGGCGATCAGCCTGCCACTGGGTTACACCAGCTCCAAGGAATACGCCGAGCTGGAATGGCCGATCGACATCCTGATCACCATCGTCTGGGTCGCCTACGCCGTCGTGTTCTTCGGCACGATCATGCAGCGCAAGACCAAGCACATCTATGTGGGTAACTGGTTCTTCGGCGCGTTCATCATCACCGTGGCGATTCTGCACATCGTCAACAACCTTGAGTTGCCGGTGAGTTTCACCAAGTCCTACTCGGTGTACGCCGGTGCAACCGACGCGATGGTGCAATGGTGGTACGGCCACAACGCCGTAGGTTTTTTCCTCACCGCCGGTTTCCTCGGGATGATGTACTACTTCGTGCCGAAACAGGCCGAACGTCCGGTGTATTCGTATCGCCTGTCGATCGTGCACTTCTGGGCGTTGATCACCCTGTACATCTGGGCCGGCCCGCACCACTTGCACTACACCGCGCTGCCGGACTGGGCGCAGTCGCTGGGCATGGTGATGTCGCTGATCCTGCTGGCGCCGAGCTGGGGCGGCATGATCAACGGCATGATGACCCTCTCGGGCGCCTGGCATAAGTTGCGCAGCGACCCGATCCTGCGCTTCCTCGTGGTCTCGCTGGCGTTCTACGGCATGTCGACCTTCGAAGGGCCGATGATGGCGATCAAGACCGTCAACGCCCTCTCCCACTACACCGACTGGACCATCGGCCACGTCCACGCCGGCGCGCTCGGTTGGGTGGCGATGATTTCCATCGGCGCGCTGTACCACATGATCCCGAAAATCTTCGGCAAAGCGCAGATGCACAGCGTCGGCCTGATCAACGCGCACTTCTGGCTCGCGACCATCGGCACCGTGCTCTACATCGCCTCGATGTGGGTCAACGGCATCGCCCAGGGCCTGATGTGGCGCGCAGTCAACGAGGACGGCACGCTGACCTACTCCTTCGTCGAAACCCTGGTGGCCAGCCACCCAGGCTTCGTCGTGCGGCTGATTGGTGGGGCGATCTTCCTCAGCGGCATGTTCCTGATGGCTTACAACACCTGGCGCACCGTGCGGGCCTCGCAGCCTGCTGACGTCGTCGCTGCCGCGCAGATGGCCTGAGGAGTCGACCATGAAACACGAAACGATTGAAAAGAACGTCGGCCTGTTGATGTTGCTCATGGTGTTTGCCGTGAGCATCGGCGGCCTGACCCAGATCGTCCCGCTGTTCTTCCAGGACGTCACCAACAAACCGGTCGAGGGCATGAAGCCCTACACCGCGCTGCAACTGGAAGGCCGCGACATCTATATCCGCGAAGGCTGCGTCGGTTGCCACTCGCAGATGATCCGCCCTTTCCGCGCCGAAACCGAGCGCTACGGGCACTACTCGGTAGCCGGTGAAAGCGTGTGGGATCACCCGTTTCTCTGGGGTTCGAAACGTACCGGGCCGGATCTGGCACGGGTCGGCGCGCGCTACTCGGATGACTGGCACCGCGCGCACTTGTACAACCCGCGCAACGTCGTACCGGAATCGAAAATGCCGGCCTACCCGTGGCTGGTCACGCAAGCGGTCGACAGCAGCCACACCGAAACCAAGCTCAAAGTCATGCGCACCCTCGGCGTGCCGTACACCGACGACGACATCAGCGGCGCGGTGGCCAGCCTCAAGGGCAAGACCGAGATGGACGCCCTCGTCTCCTACCTGCAAGTGCTCGGCACTGCGATCAAGAGCAAGAGGTGAGCACGATGATCATTGAGATGAGTGCAGGCCTGATTCGCGGTCTCGGCACGGTCGTGGTGTTCGTCGCCTTCGTCGGCCTGACCTTGTGGGTGTTCAACCGCAAGCGCACCCCGGAATTCGCCGAAGCACGTCTGCTGCCGTTCGCCGACGAGCCGCAAGCCGAAACAACCCAAGCCAATGAGACAAGGAGTACCCGGCCATGACCACCTTCTGGAGTACGTGGATCTGCGTACTGACCATCGGCAGCCTGATCGGCCTGACGTGGCTGCTGATCGGCACCCGCCGGGGCGAAACCAAAGGCAGCGTCGACCAGACCATGGGCCACAGCTTCGACGGCATCGAGGAGTACGACAACCCGCTGCCGCAGTGGTGGTTCATGCTGTTCGCCGGCACGCTGGTGTTTTCCGTGGGCTATCTGATCCTCTATCCGGGCCTGGGCAACTGGAAAGGCATCCTGCCGGGTTACGAGGATGGCTGGACCGGTGTGCACGAGTGGGAAAAGGAAATGAACAAGGCCGACGCCAAATTCGGGCCGATCTTCGCCAAGTTCGCCGCCATGCCGGTGGAAGAAGTGGCGAAGGACCCGCAGGCGCTGAAAATGGGTGGCCGTCTGTTCGCCTCCAACTGCTCGGTGTGCCACGGCTCGGACGCCAAGGGCGCGTTCGGTTTCCCTAACCTCGCCGACAGCGACTGGCGCTGGGGCGGCGACGCCGACACCATCAAGACCACCATCATGGGTGGCCGGATGGCGGCGATGCCGGCCTGGGGCGAAGTGCTCGGCGAGGCCGGGGTGAAGAACGTGGCTGCGTATGTGCGTCACGAACTGGCCGGTCTGCCATTGCCCGCCGACAGCAAGGCCGACCTGCAAGCCGGACAGCTGGCGTTCAGCACCACCTGCGTAGCCTGTCATGGGGCAACCGGCCACGGCACTGAAGCCATGGGCGCGCCGAATCTGACGCACCCGGCCGGGTTTATCTATGGCACCAGCCTGACTCAACTCGAGCAAACCATTCGCCATGGTCGTCAGGGTCATATGCCGGCGCAGAACGAGCTGTTGGGTAACGATAAAGTGCAATTGCTCGCCGCTTATGTGTACAGCCTGTCGCACGGATTGAATACAGAAAAACTGATTACCGAAGACAACAAGAAGTAATCATTGCATACACCTCTGCCGCACCTTTCTCGGTGCGGCAGCATCCTGCCCCTTTGCGACGCATTGTCGCACCCCTTCGCACCCTCTCCTTTCGGTTCCCCGGATTCGGGTCTACGCTTGCTCGATGCGGACTGGCTTGTGCCGGTTCCAGGTCAACGCTGACTGCTGTGTTCTGCGAACCGGCTGACTGATGTGGCCGCAAACGCCGGTAGATACCGGCTGTCGTGCCATTTGCCATCCGTCACCCGAACTGAGCGTTTGAACACACCCCGTTACAAGCGACCTGAACCCCTCGCTTTTTTCGTCCGCTGCGACATTTTGTCCGAGGCCAATTTTGTCCTTACGCGGCGCATGGAAAGGCCGCAGAATCAGCGTTGGAAAGCATTGACCCAGGTCATGGCGCGTTGCAATGACCCCCTGCTCTCTGCATACTTGCGGCCGATTTTAATCCTAATAAAACACCCAAACCGTGGAACCTTAGAATGAGCACAGCAATCAGTCCGACTGCTTATAACTATAAGGTAGTCCGCCAGTTCGCCATCATGACGGTGGTCTGGGGGATCCTTGGCATGGGGCTCGGTGTCTTCATCGCCTCGCAACTGGTCTGGCCGGAATTGAACTTCGGTCTGCCGTGGACGAGCTTTGGACGCCTGCGCCCGTTGCACACAAACCTGGTGATTTTCGCCTTCGGTGGTTGTGCACTGTTTGCCACTTCCTACTATGTCGTGCAGCGAACCTGCCAGACGCGACTGATCTCCGACAGCCTCGCGGCCTTCACCTTCTGGGGCTGGCAAGCGGTGATCGTCGGCGCGATCATTACCTTGCCGCTGGGTTACACCACCACCAAGGAATACGCGGAACTGGAATGGCCGATCGCCATTTTGCTGGCCATTGTCTGGGTCACCTACGGTCTGGTGTTCTTCGGCACCATCACCAAGCGCAAAACCAAGCACATCTATGTGGGTAACTGGTTCTACGGCGCGTTCATCGTCGTCACGGCGATGTTGCACATCGTCAACCACGCTTCCCTGCCGGTGAACCTGTTCAAGTCCTACTCCGCCTACTCGGGCGCGACGGATGCGATGATCCAGTGGTGGTACGGCCACAACGCGGTGGGCTTCTTCCTGACCACCGGTTTCCTCGGGATGATGTATTACTTCGTGCCGAAACAGGCTGAGCGTCCGATCTACTCCTATCGCCTGTCGATCGTGCACTTCTGGGCGCTGATCACCCTGTATATCTGGGCCGGCCCGCACCACTTGCACTACACCGCACTGCCGGATTGGGCACAATCTTTGGGTATGGCGATGTCGATCATTCTGCTGGCGCCAAGCTGGGGCGGCATGATCAACGGCATGATGACCCTGTCGGGCGCCTGGCATAAGTTGCGCACCGACCCGATCCTGCGCTTCCTCGTGGTCTCGCTGGCGTTCTACGGCATGTCGACCTTCGAAGGTCCGATGATGGCGATCAAGACCGTCAACTCGCTCTCGCACTACACCGACTGGACCATCGGCCACGTACACGCCGGCGCTCTCGGCTGGGTAGCGATGATCTCGATCGGCGCGATCTACCACATGATCCCGCGTCTGTTCGGCCGTGCGCAGATGCACAGTGTCGGCCTGATCAACGCGCACTTCTGGCTCGCGACCATCGGCACCGTGCTCTACATCGCGTCGATGTGGGTCAACGGCATCACTCAGGGCCTGATGTGGCGTGCAATCAACGACGACGGCACCCTCACCTACTCGTTCGTTGAAGCGCTGCAGGCCAGCCACCCGGGTTACATCGTTCGTGCCCTGGGCGGCGCTTTCTTCGCCAGCGGCATGTTCCTGATGGCTTACAACGTCTGGCGCACCGTGCGCGCCTCGAACCCGGCTGAAGCCGAAGCCGCTGCCCAGATCGCTGTCGTTGGAGCTCACTGATGAAGCATGAAGCTGTCGAGAAGAATATTGGTCTACTGGCCTTCTTCATGGTCATCGCCGTCAGCATTGGCGGTCTGACCCAAATCGTTCCGCTGTTTTTCCAGGACGTTACCAACAAGCCGGTCGAAGGTATGAAGCCGCGTTCGGCACTGGAGCTGGAAGGCCGCGACGTTTACATCGCCAACGGCTGTGTCGGCTGCCACTCGCAGATGATCCGTCCGTTCCGTGCTGAAACCGAACGCTACGGCCACTACTCGGTGGCGGGTGAAAGCGTCTGGGATCACCCGTTCCTGTGGGGTTCCAAGCGTACCGGTCCGGATCTGGCCCGGGTCGGTGGTCGTTACTCCGATGACTGGCAGCGTGCGCACTTGTACAACCCGCGCAACGTGGTGCCTGAGTCGAAAATGCCGGCTTACCCGTTCCTCGTGGAAAACAAGCTCGACGGCAAGGAAACCGCCAAGAAAATGGAGGTTTTGCGCACCCTCGGCGTCCCTTACACCGACGAAGACATCGCCGGTGCACAGGCTGCCGTGAAGGGCAAAACCGAAATGGACGCGCTGGTGGCCTATCTGCAAGGCCTGGGCACCATCATCAAAAGCAAACGGTGAATTAGATGGATATCGGGATGATTCGTGGCCTGGGCACCGTTGTTGTGATGGTGGCCTTCATCGGTCTGGCGTTGTGGGTGTTCAGCCCCAAGCGCAAGTCGGAGTTTGAAGACGCGACCTTGTTGCCTTTTGCGGATGATCCCGAAGCCATCAAGCACGTCGAGCAAGCTTCTAGGAGTAACAAAGAATGACTACATTCTGGAGTCTGTACGTCACAGTCCTCAGTCTCGGTACGATCTTCGCCCTGACCTGGCTGTTGCTGTCGACCCGCAAGGGCCAGCGCAGCGAACAGACGGACGAGACGGTCGGGCACTCCTTCGACGGGATCGAGGAGTACGACAACCCACTGCCGAAATGGTGGTTCATGCTGTTTGTCGGCACCATCGTTTTCGCCTTGGGTTACCTGGTGCTGTACCCGGGTCTGGGCAACTGGAAAGGCCTGCTGCCGGGTTACAACTACCTCGATAACGACAAGCAGACCGCGTTCGCCAACGGCCAGACCGGCTGGACCGGCGTGCACGAGTGGGAAAAGGAAATGGCCCGTTCGGACGCCAAGTTCGGTCCGATCTTCGCCAAGTTCGCCGCCATGCCGATCGAAGAAGTCGCCAAGGATCCGCAAGCACTGAAAATGGGTGGCCGCCTGTTCGCCTCCAACTGCTCGGTGTGCCACGGTTCCGACGCCAAGGGTGCCTACGGTTTCCCGAACCTGACCGACGCCGACTGGCGCTGGGGCGGCGAGCCGGAAACCATCAAGACCACCATCATGGGCGGTCGTCACGCGGTTATGCCGGCCTGGGCTGAAGTGATTGGCGAGCAAGGCGTGGCCGATGTCGCGGCATTCGTCGTGACCAAACTCGATGGCCGCAAACTGCCGGAAGACACCAAGGCTGACCCGGAAAACGGCGGCAAACTGTTCGCCGCCAACTGCGTGGCCTGCCACGGTCCGGCCGGCAAAGGCACTCCCGCCATGGGCGCGCCTGACCTGACCCACCCGGGTGCATTCATCTACGGCTCGAGCTTCGCGCAACTGCAGCAGACCATCCGTTACGGCCGTCAGGGCCAGATGCCGGCGCAGGAACAACTGCAAGGCAACGACAAGGTGCACCTGCTGGCGGCTTACGTTTACAGCCTGTCCCACGGTGAAAAAGCTCCGGAAGCCGACGCCCGATAAGCCCGGTTTGCGTTGCAACGAAAGCCCTCGCCACTCACCTGGCGGGGGCTTTTTTATAGTCGACTGGTAAAGATCGACTTTACCGGCACCGTTGCCACCGGCGTACGTTTACGCCACTGGTTGCCCTCCACCAGACTCACTTCCAGTTGTTTGCGATCCCTGGAAAAACTGGCAGTCAGGTACGTTTGCCGCGAGGCCCCACCACTGAGGAACATCGGCACGCTGCCGATGTAACTCATGCTGCCGCCATCGGCATGGAAATGGCCGGCGAACATCGCCGTCACCTGGTACTTTTCGATCATCGCGCGAAAGCGCTTTTGCTCATCCCAACTGCCCGCCCAATCATAGGGTTTGTGCATGTTGATAATGATCACCGATCCCTGCATCCGCGCTATCCGCAAATCATTCTCCAGCCAGTCCAGCGACTGCTTGATATCGAACGTGGTTGGATTCAAGGCATGGGAAATCTTCACTTGGTAAGTCGGTTCATTGTTCAGTTGCACCAGATGCACTTCACCAATGCTCTTCGAGTAAGCCAGACTTCCCAGATAATGCTTATTGAGAAATCCTCCGGTAACTGCAAGATCCATCTGATCGACCTTATCAACATGATGATCGCGATAATCGACGATACTGCCCGCTGCGCAACTCTCGCTAAAGCAGTCATTGACATTGTTCTGATAGTCGTGATTACCCAGCCCGTAAAGATAGTCATCAGCAAAATATTTCTGCAGCATCCCCCCCATAAACGAGCGTTGCCAGCCGTGGCCGAACGCGGTCATGTCGCCGTTGATCATCAGCGGTACTGTGCTCTGCCCGCCCATCTCGTTGCGGAACTGCGCAATGCTCGCGAATTGGCTTTCAACCAGCCATTTCGAGCGTTTTTCAAAGTCCGCGCTCGATTCCTCTTCACCGCTGTCCGATTTTTCCGTCCACGGATATTGGGGGTCCGAGGCAAATACCATGTGCTGTGGAACGCCTTCGTCTGCATGGGCAAAAGAAGCCAGCGATGACAGGCACAGCCCGGCGAGAGTTTTTTTAACATCCTTTATATTCATGAAACTCCATTGTTACCTTGTTCTATAAACATCAATACGCAACTGCCGAAGAACAGCGCAAAAAACCAAGTTATTCGAGAAGCCCGCAACTTTAAAACCTGACAATTAACTGATTATATTTCCAGCACATGGATATCACGCACATAAAGCGGCAAGCAGACGGCCCCGCCAATGTGTATTGGTGGGGCTATTCTGTTGGCGCTTCATACCTTGAGACACTTGTCTGATGGACTCGATTGACCATCGGCGATAGGGTTTTCAGCAGCCCGATGATCCGCATCGGAGTAACTTCAAGGATGAAGCTGCCATGTTGAATGATGACAACACGCAACTACCAGACGAGCAGGACCTCGCTGAAACCGAGCAGTCTTGCGACTCATCGAATCACGCCCTGAGTCCCGCTGTGCTGAGCCTCGGCACGCCGCTGCAACCCGATGCCAACAGCACCACGAAACCGCACAGGAATACCGGCAGTCTCGACAGCCTGGGCGGTGGTCGGCTTCCCTGAGTTTTGAAACGAAGCCTGATTCAAGCCGAGATGGCTTCTGCTTCGCGCGAAGCCGTCTCCACACATGCCAGCCATCGCCCGACCAACGGACGTATGAGCCCTGCTCCTTCCAATTGTCGCACTGACGGCGAAGTAGTAACGTTGCTACATCTGCAATCCGAGAGGTCGACCATGATGGCAATCACCACCATCTCCAGCCGTGAGTTCAATCAGGACACCAGCAGCGCCAAGAAGGCTGCACGCCTGGGCCCTGTGATCATTACCGACCGCGGCAAGGCTTCTCACGTCCTGTTGAGCATCGAGGAATATCAGGAACTGAGCGGTACAAACGCAAACATTGTTGATTTGCTAGTCATGCCGGAAGCCGCCGACATCGAATTCGAAACCGAGCGTGCGGTCATCATTCATCGTCCCGTGGATCTATCCTGATGTATTTACTCGACACCAATGTGATATCCGAACTTCGCAAGCCGCAAGCTGATGCCAATGTCGTCAATTGGGCGAAAAGCGTGCTGGCTCCAAGCCTGTATCTTTCGGCCATTACCCTAAAAGAACTGGAAACCGGGGTGCTACGCATGGAACGGCGCGATCCTGCTCAAGGCAAGGTTTTGCGCAGCTGGCTGATGCGCCACGTCATGCCGGCATTCGACGCACGAATCCTGCCGGTGGACGCTGCTGTGGCACTGCGTTGTGCCAGTCTGCATGTACCCGAGCAGGCCAATGAAAGCGACGCATTGATTGCAGCCACCGCGCTGGTTCACGGACTCACTGTCGTTACTCGCAATGTCGGTGATTTTCAATCGAGTGGTGTTTCCCTGATAAACCCCTGGGAACAATGAATTAGCGACCACGCCAAAACTGTCCATACTCAACAAGTCAATTGACCTGCATCAGGCTTTGCTACATTCGCTACACCATTCAGGCTTCGCCCCCAACGCGACCAAAGGTCGCACCCTTGAGCCAGAGCGACAGGCGTATCATTGCGCCACTGCAACACCCCATTTTGACCGCGGTTGGCACGTATCGACCGAGGCATTTTTCCACTGCCGTGGGATGCAATGATGAGCAACCAGATTCCGGTACACGACGTCACACCGCCGAGCAAAAACGCGAACAACAGCGTCGACCTTTACGCCTCACGAGAAAAAATCTACACCCGCGCTTTCACCGGCCTGTTCCGCAACTTGCGGATGATGGGCGGCGCCGCATTGTTCCTGCTGTATTTCGGTACGGTGTGGCTGAACTGGGGCGGCCACCAGGCCGTGTGGTGGAACTTGCCAGAGCGCAAATTCTTCATCTTCGGTGCAACGTTCTGGCCACAGGATTTCATCCTGCTTTCGGGCCTCTTGATCATCGCTGCGTTCGGCCTGTTCTTCATTACCGTTTATGCCGGCCGCGTCTGGTGCGGGTACACCTGCCCGCAAAGTGTTTGGACATGGATTTTCATGTGGTGCGAAAAGGTTACCGAAGGCGACCGCAACCAGCGCATCAAGCTCGACAAGGCGCCGATGAGCGCCAACAAATTCCTGCGTAAAGCCGCCAAGCACGTGATGTGGCTGCTGATCGGTTTCGTCACCGGCATGACCTTCGTCGGTTATTTCTCGCCGATCCGCGAACTGGTCTTCGAATTCTTCACCGGCCAGGCCGATGGCTGGTCGTATTTCTGGGTCGGCTTCTTCACCCTCGCCACCTACGGCAACGCCGGTTGGTTGCGCGAGCAGGTGTGCATCTACATGTGCCCGTACGCGCGCTTCCAGAGCGTGATGTTCGACAAGGACACGCTGATCGTTTCCTACGATCCGCGTCGCGGCGAAAGCCGTGGCCCGCGCAAGAAAGGTATCGACTACAAGGCCCTGGGCCTCGGTGACTGCATCGATTGCACCATGTGCGTGCAGGTCTGCCCGACCGGCATCGACATCCGCGACGGCCTGCAGATCGAGTGCATCGGTTGCGCCGCGTGCATCGACGCCTGCGACAGCATCATGGACAAGATGGATTACCCGCGCGGCCTGATCAGCTACACCACCGAACACAACCTGTCGGGACAGAAAACCCATAAACTGCGGCCACGCCTGATCGGCTATGCCGTGGTGTTGCTGGCGATGATCAGCCTGCTGGTCACCGCGTTCGTCATGCGTTCGCTGGTCGGTTTCGATGTCAGCAAGGACCGTGTGCTGTACCGCGAAAACGCTGAAGGCCGGATCGAAAACGTTTACAGCCTGAAGATCATGAACAAGGACCAGCGCGATCACACCTATGTGCTGGAAGCCGCCGGGTTGCCGGATCTGCGCCTGCAAGGCAAGCGCGAGATCAAGGTCGCGGCCGGCGACATCGTCAGCATGCCGGTCGAGTTGTCGAGCGCACCGGAACAACTGCCATCGAGCACCAACGAGGTGAAATTCATCCTCAAGGATGCCGATGACGACAGCGTCCACGTTGAAGCCAAGAGCCGATTCATCGGCCCCCAAATCCGTTGAGAGAACTGAACATGCCCGCAGCAAACGCCGCAAGTCCTTGGTACAAGCACCTCTGGCCATGGATCATCATCGGGATTCTGGCCTGTTCGGTGACCCTGACTCTGTCGATGGTGACCATTGCGGTGAACAACCCGGACAATCTGGTCAACGACAACTACTACGAGGCGGGCAAGGGTATCAACCGTTCGCTGGATCGCGAGTTGTTGGCGCAGAATTTGAAGATGCGTGCGGCGGTGCATCTGGATGATGTTACTGGTGAGGTTGATTTGCGCCTGAGCGGCGACAGCCAGCCGAAGACCCTTGAATTGAACCTGATTTCGCCGACACAACCGGAAAAGGATCGCAAGATCGTCCTGACCCGCAGCGAAACCGAAGCGGGCCGCTACATCGGTCAATTGGGCGACAAGGTCGAAGGTCGCCGGTTTGTCGAATTGCTCGGCAGTCAGGATGACCATGTGTGGCGCATGTTCGAAGAAGAGCTAGTGAGCCATGACAAGGATCTGCTGCTGGGTGACGAGCCGCTGCAAGGCGCCGAAGACCTCAAGAAGTAACCCGATACCCCTATGTAGGAGCTGCCGCAGGCTGCGATCTTTTGATCTTGTTTTAAAGTCAAAAGATCGCAGCCTGCGGCAGCTCCTACACGGGGGTGTAGTGAATCAGCAGTATTAGTGAACACTCGATGACCAGCCCACTCCCCTGCTACCACTGCGCCCTGCCCGTTCCGTCTGGCAGCCGCTTCACCGCTGTCGTGCTCGGACAATCCCGCGAGTTCTGCTGCCCGGGCTGTCAGGCTGTGGCCGAAGCCATCGTCGCCGGCGGTCTGGAAAGCTACTACCAACACCGCAGCGAAGCCTCAGCCAACCCCGAAGCATTGCCGGTGCAATTGGTCGATGAACTGGCGCTGTACGATCGCGCCGACGTCCAGCAACCCTTTGTGCGCCACCAAGGGGAGCTGGCCGAAACCACCCTGCTGATGGAAGGCATCAGTTGCGCCGCGTGTGGCTGGCTGATTGAAAAACACCTGCGCACGCTGCCCGCCGTCGCCGAGGCGCGGCTGAACCTGTCCAACCATCGCCTGCACGTGAGCTGGGCCGACGCGCAATTGCCGCTGAGCCAGATCCTCGCCGAACTGCGCCACATCGGTTACGCCGCCCATCCCTATCAGGCTGATCGCGCCAGCGAACAACTGGCCAGCGAAAACCGCCTGGCCCTGCGCCAGCTCGGCGTCGCCGGGCTGCTGTGGTTCCAGGCGATGATGGCGACCATGGCCACCTGGCCGGAATTCAACATCGACCTCAGCCCCGAGCTACACACGATCCTGCGCTGGGTGGCGCTGTTCCTGACCACGCCGATCGTGTTCTACAGCTGCGCGCCGTTCTTCAAAGGCGCGATGCGCGATTTGCGCACACGACACCTGACCATGGATGTCTCGGTGTCGCTGGCGATCGGCAGCGCCTACATCGCCGGGATCTGGACCTCGATCACCGGTGTCGGCGAGTTGTACTTCGACGCAGTGGGCATGTTCGCGCTGTTCCTGCTCGCCGGACGTTACCTGGAACGCCGCGCACGGGAACGCACAGCGGCTGCCACGGCCCAACTGGTCAATCTGTTGCCCGCTTCGTGTCTGCGCCTGGACAACCACGGCCAGAGCGAACGCATTCTGCTCAGCGAATTGCGCCTGAGTGATCAAATCCTCATCCCGCCCGGTTCGATTCTGCCGGCAGACGGCAAGATCATCGATGGCCAATCGAGCATCGACGAATCGCTGCTGACCGGCGAATACCTGCCGCAACCGCGCATGCCCGGTGATGCTGTGACCGCCGGCACGCTGAATGTCGAAAGCGCGCTGACCGTGGAAGTGCAGGCGCTGGGCCAGGACACACGACTGTCGGCCATCGTCCGCCTGCTCGAGCGCGCTCAGGCGGAAAAACCGCGGCTGGCAGAAATTGCCGACCGCGCCGCGCAATGGTTCCTGCTGCTGTCGCTGATCGCCGCTGCCGCCATCGGCCTGCTGTGGTGGGAACTGGATTCTTCGCGCGCGTTCTGGATCGTCCTCGCCATGCTCGTCGCGACCTGCCCGTGCGCACTGTCGCTGGCAACGCCGACTGCCCTCACCGCCGCCACCGGCACCCTGCACAAACTCGGCTTACTGCTGACGCGCGGGCATGTGCTGGAAGGCTTGAATCAGATCGACACGGTGATCTTCGACAAGACCGGCACCCTCACCGAAGGCCGGCTGGTACTGCGTTCGATTCGCCCACTCGGCGCGCACGACAGCGACCAATGCCTGAGCCTCGCTGCCGCGTTGGAAAACCGCTCGGAACACCCGATTGCCCGCGCCTTCGGCCGTGCGCCGCTCGCCGCTGAAGACGTCCAGAGTACGCCGGGACTTGGCCTCGAAGGGCTGGTCGGCGAGCAGCGCTTGCGCATCGGTCAGGCCGAGTTTGTCTGTGCTCTCAGCGGCGCCGTTGTGCCGGCCATGCCGAACGAGGCCGGCCAATGGTTGCTGCTCGGCGACGCTCAAGGCCCGCTGGCGTGGTTCGGCCTCGACGACCGCTTGCGCGACGACGCCCCCGCCCTGCTCGCCGCGTGCAAGGCGCGTGGCTGGCGCACATTGCTGTTGTCCGGCGACAGCTCGCCGATGGTCGCTAGCGTGGCGGCGGAACTGGGTATTGATGAGGCTCGTGGCGGTTTGCGTCCCGACGACAAGCTGCAAGTGCTGCAACAACTGCACAAGGAAGGCCGCAAGGTGCTGATGCTCGGCGACGGCGTCAACGATGTGCCGGTGTTGGCTGCCGCTGATATCAGCGTGGCCATGGGCTCGGCCACGGATCTGGCGAAAACCAGTGCCGATGCCGTGCTGCTGTCCAATCGTCTCGACGCCTTGGTCCAGGCCTTCACCCTCGCGCGGCGAACCCGTCGGGTAATCATCGAGAACCTGCTGTGGGCGGCGCTGTACAATGGCCTCATGTTGCCATTCGCCGCCCTTGGCTGGATCACTCCGGTGTGGGCCGCCGTCGGCATGTCGATCAGTTCGTTGACCGTGGTGCTCAATGCCTTGCGCCTGACTCGCTTGCCGAGCCCGGCGCCAGTCCGCCACCGCTCAGAAACCCGCCCGCTGCCGGCCTGAGCCGCGCGGGCCTGGAGTACAGATGCCAGCTCTCTACGTGATGATCCCGGCCGCACTGCTGATCGTGGCCATCGCCGTGTACATCTTCTTCTGGGCGGTGGACAGCGGGCAGTACGACGATCTCGACGGCCCGGCCCACAGCATCCTGTTCGACGATCAGGATCCGAACCACACTGCTGCGGTGGACGAAGCCAACGCCAGCAAAACAGACGACAAGGCCCCGCCCGATGCTTGAACTGGTGCCACTGCTGATCTCGGCGCTGATCCTCGGCTTGCTCGGTGGCGGCCATTGCCTGGGCATGTGCGGCGGCTTGATGGGCGCGCTGACCCTGGCGATTCCCAAGGAGCAACGCAGCCGACGTTTCCGCTTGTTGCTGGCGTATAACCTGGGCCGAATCCTCAGTTATGCCACGGCGGGCTTGCTGATCGGGCTGGCGGGTTGGGCGGTGGCGAACAGTCCTGCAGCGTTGTTCATGCGTGTGCTGGCCGGGTTGTTGCTGATCACCATGGGTTTGTATCTGGCCGGCTGGTGGAGCGGGCTAACGCGCATTGAAAGTCTCGGACGCGGTTTGTGGCGCTACATCCAACCCGTCGCCAACCGTTTGCTGCCGGTGTCGAGTCTGCCCCGCGCCCTGCTGCTTGGCGCGTTGTGGGGCTGGCTGCCGTGCGGGCTGGTTTACAGCACATTGTTGTGGTCGGCGAGTCAGGGCAACGCGCTGGACAGTGCGTTGTTGATGCTTGCGTTTGGGCTCGGCACCTGGCCGGTGCTGCTCGCCACGGGCCTCGCGGCAGAACGCGTCACGGCCATTTTGCGCAAACGCAGCGTGCGCATGGCCGGTGGATTGCTGGTGATCCTGTTCGGGATCTGGACATTACCCGGCCCACATCAGCATTGGTTGATGGGGCATTAGATCGGCGGTGCGGCCTTCGCGAGCAAGCTCGCTCCCACAGGGGATTTGTGTTGCACCGCCGATCCAATGTGGGAGCGAGCTTGCTCGCGAAGAGGCCCGCCTGATCAACACACCTCCTCCCCGTTGATGCAAATCAAGAGCCCCATCGCCGCACCCCGATAGACTCGCTCACACTGCCAGCCTATCCGGGGGAATGCCCGCATGCTCGACGCCATTCGTTGGGACTCTGATCTGATCCGCCGCTACGACCTGGCGGGGCCGCGCTACACCTCTTATCCGACGGCCGTGCAATTTCACAGTCAGGTCGGCACCTTCGACCTGTTCCATGCCCTGCGTGACAGCCGCAAGGCCCTGCGCCCGTTGTCGCTGTATGTGCATGTGCCGTTCTGCGCGAACATTTGCTACTACTGCGCCTGCAACAAGGTCATCACCAAGGATCGCGGCCGCGCCCTGCCGTACCTGCAACGGCTCGAACAGGAAATCCAGCTGATCGCCTGTCACCTCGACCCGACGCAAAAGGTCGAGCAACTGCACTTTGGCGGCGGCACTCCGACTTTTCTCAGCCACGACGAACTGCGCCAGTTGATGGCGCACCTGCGCAAGCATTTCAATTTGCTCGATGACGATTCCGGCGATTACGGCATCGAAATCGACCCGCGCGAAGCCGACTGGTCCACCATGGGCTTGTTGCGCGAACTCGGCTTCAATCGGGTCAGCATCGGCCTGCAAGACCTCGACCCGACGGTGCAGCGTGCGGTCAATCGCCTGCAAAGCCTGGAAGAAACCCGCGCCGTGATCGACGCCGCGCGCACCCTGCAATTTCGCTCGATCAACATCGACTTGATCTACGGCCTGCCCAAGCAGACCCCGGACAACTTCGCCCGTACCGTGGAAGAGGTGATCAGCCTGCAACCGGACCGGCTCTCGGTGTTCAACTACGCGCACCTGCCGGAGCGCTTCATGCCCCAGCGGCGGATCAATGCCAGTGAATTGCCTGCGCCCGCGCAGAAACTGGAAATGCTCGAGCGCACCATCGAACAGCTCACCGCCGCCGGCTATCGCTACATCGGCATGGATCACTTTGCCCTGCCCGACGACGAACTGGCGATTGCCCAAGAGGAAGAAACCCTGCAACGCAACTTCCAGGGTTACACCACTCACGGCCATTGCGACCTGATCGGCCTGGGCGTTTCAGCGATCAGCCAGATCGGCGACCTGTATTGCCAGAACAGCAGCGACCTCAACGAATACCAGCACACCCTCGCCGCCGCGCAACTGGCAACCAGTCGAGGCCTGGTATGCAATGCCGACGATCGGCTGCGGCGCGCGGTGATTCAGCAACTGATCTGCAATTTCAGCCTCGACTTCGCCGAGATCGAACAGCAATTCAATGTCGATTTTCAGGGATATTTCGGTGCGCTGTGGCCGCAACTGCAAGGCATGGCCAACGACGGCCTGATTGAGCTTGATCGCGAAGGGATCAAGGTGTTGCCGGCCGGGCGCCTGATGGTGCGCTCGGTCTGCATGGTGTTCGACGCCTACCTGGAACAGCAGAACCGACAGCGGTTCTCGCGGGTGATCTAGTTTTTCATCAGCAGCGAACCGACTTTCAGGTTCTGATCTGCCGTGAGGCCCGACTGCCCGACCACTTTCGACAAGGCAAGATTGGCCGTGATCAACCCGGTGTTCAGCGCGGCGATGGCGCCGCGCAGGGTGGCAGTCTTGGTGATCTTTTCTTCGTTGGAAAGACGCTTGTCAGCCATCACCGCTTCGATGAGCGCCTTTTTCTCGGCAATCTCTTTTTGAAATTTACGGATCATCTTCAACAATTGCTGGATGTTCTCAGGCAGTCCGCTTTCTTCGATATCGCGATTATCGCCGCCAGCGCCGGCAGATTTTTCGATGGACGCTCCAGACAGCGACACTTTGACACCTTCGACCAAGGTCGGGGTTGCTTCCTCGGTCGAGCCCGCGTCGCGTGCACTGCCCGAAGACGCTTTAAACGTCTCCGGCAATGCCGCAACGTCGCTGCCAGCGGGGCCCAGCGTGCCAATGGCGGCCATCGAATCGTTCCTTGTATGCGTTCTGATACCTGTTTATCGGCGGCTTGCCCTGCGGCTTTATGGCTGTGGGACAAAGTCGCCGTAGACTGGCCTGAATGTCCTCTCGTGGGTTACCCTTACAGCTTATGTGTGTTTTCCCACAAGGATTTAAGAAATGTCCGAGCCAGTCAAACTGCGCGCTCATAACCAGGCCCATTGCAAGGATTGCAGCCTGGCCCCTCTCTGCCTGCCACTTTCTCTGAATCTGGAAGACATGGATGCGCTGGACGAAATCGTTAAACGCGGCCGCCCGCTGAAAAAAGGCGAGTTCCTGTTCCGTCAGGGCGACACGTTCGATTCCGTTTATGCAGTACGCTCCGGCGCCCTGAAGACCTTCAGCCTCAGCGACAGCGGCGAAGAACAACTGACCGGTTTCCACCTGCCGAGCGAACTGGTCGGCCTGTCCGGCATGGACACCGAGAAACACCCGGTGTCGGCCCAGGCGCTGGAAACCACCTCGGTCTGCGAAATCCCCTTCGAACGCCTCGACGAACTGGCCCTGCAATTGCCGCAACTGCGCCGTCAGTTGATGCGTGTGATGAGCCGCGAAATCCGCGACGACCAGCAAATGATGTTGCTGCTGTCGAAGAAAACTGCCGACGAGCGCATCGCCACGTTCCTGGTCAATCTGTCCGCCCGCTTCCGCGCTCGCGGCTTCTCAGCCAATCAGTTCCGCCTGGCAATGTCGCGTAACGAAATCGGCAACTACCTCGGTCTCGCGGTGGAAACCGTGTCCCGGGTGTTCACCCGTTTCCAGCAGAACCAATTGATTGCCGCCGAGGGCAAGGAGATTCACATCCTCGACCCGATCCAGCTCTGCGCGCTGGCCGGTGGCTCGCTCGAAGGTTAATGTCGATCTGCGGTTGAGCGAAGCGTTTCAGCCGCGGGTATACTGCGCCGTTTGCAGCCCTGCCAGGACACCTCGACGATGGTCTTCGACTCCTTCGACATCAAATCGCTTATCCGCCCAGTGATCGACTTCCCGAAACCGGGCGTGATCTTTCGCGACATCACCCCGCTGTTCCAGTCGCCAACCGCCCTGCGCCTGGTGATGGACAGCTTCGCCCACCGCTATGTCGAAGCCGACTTCACCCACATCGGCGCGATGGATGCCCGTGGTTTCCTGATCGGTTCGGTGCTGGCCTATCAGTTGAACAAGCCGCTGGTGTTGTTCCGCAAGCAAGGCAAACTGCCAGCGGACGTGTTGGCCGAAGGTTACGCAACCGAGTACGGTGAAGCGTTTCTGGAAGTGCACGCCGACAGCCTGTGCGAAGGCGACTCGGTGGTGATGTTCGATGACTTGATCGCCACGGGCGGCACGCTGATCGCAGCAGCCAACCTGATTCGCCGCATGGGCGCGCGGGTGCATGAGGCGGCGGCGATTATTGATTTGCCGGAGTTGCAAGGTTCGCAGCGTCTTGAGGACATGGGCATTCCTACCTTCTGCCTGACGCAGTTTGCCTTGACCGATAAGTAAGTAGCGCCCTTCAGGCCGCCATCGCGAGCAGGCTCACTCCTACAATTTGGAATGCGTTCCCCCTGTAGGAGAGAGCCTGCTCGCGATGAGGCCAGTAGCCCCAGCAACCATTCAAAGCCCCATCTGCTTACTGATGATCTCGTTCATCACCTCCCGCGTCCCGCCGCCAATCGACAGGATGCGGTTATCCCGATACAGCCGTTCCACCAGACTCTCACGCATATAACCCAACCCACCCAGAATCTGCACCGCCTCGGTGGTGATCCGGTCCGAAGTGTCCGTGGCAAAGTTCTTCGCCATGGAAATCTCCTTGATCACACTCTGCCCCGCCGCCATCTTCGCCGCTTGCCGGTAAGTGAACTCCCGCGATACCTCCAGTGCAGTCGCCATCTCGGCGAGCCGATGTTTGATCACCTGAAACTTGCCGATCGGTTTGCCAAACGCTTCACGCTCGCGCGCCCATTTCAGGCTCTGTTCCAGCGCAAGCTGCGAGGTCATGTTGGCCATCAGTGCCAGCGCCAGTCGTTCGCTCTGAAAGTTGCCCATGATGCAGGCGAAGCCCATGTTCTCGGCGCCGATCAGGTTTCCAGCAGGCACGCGGCAATCGTCGAAGAACAATTCAGCGGTGTCCGACGCCCACCAGCCCATTTTTTTCAACTGCCGGCCGACGGTAAAACCGGGCGTGCCCTTCTCGATCAACAACAGGCTGATACCGCCGAAACCCGGCGCACCGGTACGCACCGCGACGGTGTAGAAATCCGCGCGCACGCCACTGGTGATAAAGGTTTTGCTGCCGCTGACCCGGTAGACATCGCCGTCGCGCACGGCGCGGGTTTGCAGGTTGGCAACGTCAGAGCCACCACCGGGTTCGGTGACTGCCAAGGCGCTGATTTTCTCGCCGCCAAGCACTTGAGGCACAACACGATCCCGCACCTGGGGACGGGCCCATTTGACGATCGGCGGCAAACCGATATCCAGCGAGCCAAGCCCTGCTACCAGCCCGCCTGAGCCACAGCGCATCAGTTCCTCACTGGCGGCAACCTTGGCGAACAGATCGCCTTCATGGCTGCCACCCAGCGCCTCGGGGTAACCGATGCCGAGGATGCCGGCGGCGCCAGCTTTCAGGTACAGCTCACGGGGGAAGCTTGCGGCTTCTTCCCACTGATCGATGTCCGGCAGGATCTCGCGCTCGACGAAACGTCGGACACTGTCGCGGACCAATTGGTGGCTGGGATCGAAGTATTCCTGAAAGGCAGGCATGGGCGAGCTCCACGGAAGGGTTCGCCGAACTTAACCGAGCGCTTGCTTGGTTTACAAGATGCAGAAGATCAAAAGATCGCAGCCTTCGGCAGCTCCTACATTGGAAATACGCGTTTCCCTGTAGGAGCTGCCGAAGGCTGCGATCTTTTGATTTTTATCAGAGAGAAATGGGTTTGCGCCCGGCAAACGAATGCGCCAGCGTGCCGCCATCGACCAGCTCCAGCTCACCGCCCAACGGCACCCCATGGGCAATGCGCGACGCGATCAGGCCTTTGTTCTGCAACAACTGCGCGATGTAATGCGCTGTTGCCTCACCTTCCACGGTCGGGTTGGTTGCGAGAATCACTTCGGTAAACGTCCCCGCTTCTTCAATCCGCGTCATCAACTGCGGAATGCCGATCGCCTCAGGCCCGAGGCCATCGAGCGGCGACAAATGCCCCTTGAGCACAAAGTAGCGCCCACGGAAGCCGGTCTGCTCGACGGCATACACATCCATCGGCCCTTCCACCACGCACAACAACGTGTCGTCGCGGCGAGTATCGGCGCATTGCGGGCACAGATCGTCTTCGGTCAGCGTGCGGCACTGACGGCAGTGGCCGACGCCTTCCATGGCCTGGCTGAGTGCCTGCGCCAGACGCAAGCCGCCGCTGCGGTCACGCTCGAGCATCTGCAACGCCATGCGCTGGGCGGTTTTCTGACCCACGCCCGGCAAGGTGCGCAGCGCGTCGATCAGTTGGCGAATCAAAGGGCTGAAGCTCATGGGTAAAAAGTCCGACAAAACAACGAGACGCGGTTTATACCCGCGCCTCTGGCCAGCGTCAAATACTCAGTCCTGTGCAACCCGCACCACCAGTTTGCCAAAGTTGCGCCCCTCCAGCAGACCGATAAATGCCTCGGGCGCCTGCTCCAGACCATCGACCACGTCCTCGCGGAATTTCACCTTGCCGTCGCGCACCCACGGCACCATGTGGCTGATGAACTCCGGCTGACGATCGCCGTAGTCGTCGAACACGATAAAGCCCTGAATGCGCACGCGCTTGGTCAACAATGTGCGTTGCAGCATCGGCAGGCGATCCGGGCCTTGCGGCGCCTCGGAGGCGTTGTAACCGGCAATCAGCCCGCACAACGGGATGCGCGCCTTTGGGTTAAGCAACGGCACTACGGCATCGAATACGTGACCACCGACGTTTTCGTAATAGATGTCGATGCCATCAGGGCAGGCTTTGGCCAGTTGCTCGGCAAAATCGGCAGCCTTGTGATCGATGCAGGCATCGAAACCCAGTTCCTCGACCACGTATTTGCACTTCTCGGCTCCGCCCGCCACGCCGACCGCCCGCAGGCCTTTGATCTTCGCCACCTGGCCGACCACCGAACCCACCGCGCCGGATGCAGCGGCTACGACTAGCGTTTCGCCTTCTTTAGGCTGACCGATGTCCATCAACCCCATGTACGCGGTCATGCCTGGCATGCCCAACACACCCAGGGCCATCGACGGGCTCGGCAGCCCGGCCGGGATTGGAATGATGTTGCGGCCGTCGCTGATGCTGTGGCTCTGCCAGCCGGTGGCGCCAACGACCAGATCACCTTTATGGAATTTCGGATGACGCGAATCCTCGACACGGCTGACAGCACCGCCAGTCATTACTTCGCCGATTTGTACCGGGGCGGCGTAGGACGGTGCGTCGCTCATGCGTCCGCGCATGTAGGGATCGAGGGACAGGTACAGGGTTTTCAGCAACACCTCGCCATCCGCAAGATCCGGCAGCGCCTCGCGTTCGAGACGAAAGTTTTCCGGGGTCGGTGCGCCGACCGGGCGCGAAGCGAGGACGAAACGTTGGTTGAGCGTGAGAGGGTCGGACATGTCAGCGTCTCCTGTGAAGTGTGAATTCAGCGGGTCTAGGGAGCAGACCGTTGAGGCTTTTGCGCGTTCGATGTTTATTCAGGTGCCGGGGCTGATCGTTCCCATGCTCCGCGTGGGAATGCCGCAACGGACGCTCCGCGTTCGGCTCTGTACTTGGGACGCGGAGCGTCCCGGGCTGCATTCCCACGCAGAGCGTGGGAACGATCAGTCGGAAACAAAAATGCCAGGCGCAAGGCCTGGCATTTGTGTAGCTCATCTACCGCCGATTGGCGAATCAGAATGGCAGTTTCATACCGGCTGGCAGGTTCATGCCGGCGGTCATGTTGCCCATTTTGTCCTGGCTGTTCTTTTCGATCTTGCGCACAGCGTCGTTGACGGCGGAGGCAATGACCGCTTCCAGCATTTCTTTGTCGTCTTCGCTCATGCCTTCGACCAGGCTTGGGTCGATGCTCACGCTTTTGACGTCGTGACGACCGGTCATCACCACGGTGACCATGTCGCCGCCGGCCTTGCCGGTGACTTCAGCGTTGGCCAGTTCTTCCTGCATCTTGGCCATTTTTTCCTGCATCTGCTGCGCCTGCTTCATCAGGCCGGCCATGCCACCTTTCATCATGGGAATCACCTCAAAAGTACTTGGATCAAAACAGCGCCCGGCCTTCGAGGCCAGGCACCTTCAGTTATTAGCCTTGGGCGACCAAGGCATCGACAGGTTCAATAGTATCGTGTCGCACGACGGCACCGAACTGCTGCACCATCTGCTGGATGAACGGATCACCATGGATCGATTCCTCCGCCTCACGCTGACGGTTGGCACGGCGACGGGACGCGGCCTGAGCCGGGGTTTCCTGCTCGGGCTTGATCAGCTCGATGGTCAGGGTCAACGTGCGACCGTGGAACTGGTTCAACGCATCGTTTAGACGACGCTGTTGCGTGGCGTTGAACAGTGCGCTGTGCGCCGGGTCGAGGTGCATCAGCCAATGGTCGCCATCGACGCCGATCAACGTGCAATTGGCGGCGATGCTGCCGGTCATGCCGGAGATCGGCAATTTCGGGAACAGCTCCAGCCATTGCAATGCCAGACCAGTGGCCGGTGCCGCAGCCGGTTCTGGCTCGGGCTCCGGGGCTGGCTCGGCAGCGTGTTCACTGGCCAGTTCGTCGAGGTAGCTGTAAGCCGAATCCATGTCCGGTTCGATGTAGTCCTCGTCGAGCGGCGGCTCGTCGTCCAGGTCCATGCCTGGTGTAGCGGCATCGACGTCGGCGACCGAAGGCTCGGGAATCGGTGCTGCAGCCCATTCTGGAGCCTGCGGAACGACGCTGTCCGGGGTCGGCAACGGCATCGGCGGCAACTCGGGTTGCTCGGCGGCGGTTTCCAGCACCGGTTCGACGGCAGGTTGCTGCGCGGGTTCGGGCTCTGGCTCTGTCTCGGGCTCTACCGGGTCATTCCACGGCAGGTCGACGACGGCTTCGGCAACGACAGGCGCGGGCTCAGGTTCTGGCGCGGCAACAGGAGCAACCGGCGCGGGCTCGGGAGCCGGTGCAGATGCTGGTACCGCCACGGGTGCCGGAGCTGGAGCCGGCGCAACAGCCGCGGCGACTACCGGCGCAGGCTTAGGCGCGGCAGCCACTGAGTTTGCGGAATCAACTGTGGCCTGGCTGATCCCCACTGGCTTTAGCGGTTGCCTCGGCGCGTCCGCCGTATCAGCGGGCCGGAAGGCCAGCATCCGCAGCAGGACCATTTCGAAGCCACCGCGCGGGTCCGGCGCCAGCGGCAAATCGCGGCGACCGATCAGGCCCATCTGGTAATAGAACTGCACGTCTTCGGCTGGCAAGGCCTGCGCCAGTGCCAACACGCGATCGCGGTCGCCATGGCCGTTGTCGACACCTTCCGGCAGCGCCTGAGCGATCGCCACACGGTGCAGCACGTTGAGAATTTCCGAGAGCACGCCGTTCCAGTCCGGGCCTTGTTCGGCCAGGTGACGCACGCCTTCGAGTAGCGCTTTGGCGTCCCCCTCGATCAACGAATGCAGGACATCATAGACCTGACCATGATCCAGCGTGCCGAGCATCGCCCGTACGTCGGTAGCGAGCACCTTGCCTTCACCGAAGGCGATCGCCTGATCGGTCAGGCTCATGGCATCCCGCATCGAACCGTCAGCGGCGCGACCGAGCAGCCACAGTGCATCGTCTTCGAACGGCACGTTTTCAGCCGTGAGAACGTGGGTCAAATGCTCGACCACGCGCTCCGGCGTCATGTTCTTCAGCGAGAACTGCAGGCAGCGCGACAAAATCGTTGCCGGAAGTTTCTGCGGATCAGTGGTCGCGAGGATGAACTTGACGTACGGCGGCGGCTCTTCAAGGGTTTTCAGCAGCGCATTGAAGGAATGGCTGGAAAGCATGTGCACTTCGTCGATCAGATAGACCTTGAAGCGCCCACGGCTCGGCGCGTACTGCACGTTGTCGAGCAGCTCGCGGGTGTCTTCGACCTTGGTGCGGCTCGCGGCGTCGATCTCGATCAGGTCGACGAAACGACCTTCATCGATTTCACGACACACCGAACACTCGCCGCACGGGCTGGAAGTGATACCTGTCTCACAGTTCAGGCATTTGGCAATGATCCGCGCAATCGTGGTTTTACCCACCCCGCGCGTACCGGTGAACAGGTACGCGTGGTGCAGCCGCTGGCTGTCCAAGGCATTGATCAGAGCCTTGAGCACATGGGTCTGGCCGACCATTTCGCGGAACGAGCGCGGACGCCATTTACGTGCAAGAACCTGATAACTCATCGAAAACCGTCGCAGCGAAGGAAGCAGAAGCGGCTAATGCTAGCGGAGCAAGGGCAAAATTGCATCCGGTGTCCTCGTCTAATATGGCTAAGCTGCATCAGCAGAGGCTTTTATCGGCTCAGGAGCGGGAATTACCGGAGCGTTTATGCGGTGGGCTGTGGGGGGCGTTGCTGGGAATCAGCCTGAATGTGACGGCAGCGGAAACCCCGTTGCGCTTCGCCATGCCCGACAGCTGGGCCATGCCGATGGTGCAATACGAACGCGGCCGCCCGACCCAGGGCATTCTCTATGATCTGATGCTCAGCCTGGCCACGCAGGTCGGCGTACCGGCCGAGTTTCACGTCCTGCCCCGCGCCCGCGTGCAGACGTCTATGGAGCACGGCGAGATTGATGTGCGCTGCTATGCCGCGCAGTCGTGGCTGCCGAATCAGTCGGGGGATTACATCTGGAGTCTGCCGTTGTTCTTCCAGCGCGATCTGTTGATCAGCCGCAAGGATCAACCCGCCAGCGCCGACCCTGCGCATTTGCCCCGCCAATCCATCGGCACCGTTCTCGGCTACACCTACCCGACCCTGCAACCGTTGTTTGATGCTGATCGACTGCAGCGCGAAGATGCGCGCAACCAAGAACAGGTGCTGGAGAAGCTGATGGCCGGGCGTTATCGCTATGCGGTGAGCAATCAGTGGACGCTGGACTGGTTTAACCAGCGCTTGATGCCGGAGCAGCAACTGCAAGGGGTAGCGGTGTTGCAGGAGCAGAAGGTCGGTTGTTATGTGCGCAATGATCCGAAGGTACCGGTGCAACGGATATTGCGCACGTTGTTGCGGATGAAAATGTCGGGGGAGATTGATGAGATTATCCGGCTCTATACCGGATCCTCTGAAGGCACCCCATAACCCCTGTAGGAGTGAGCCTGCTCGCGATGGCGTCCTGTCTCCCAAAATGAACTGACTGACACACCGCCATCGCGAGCAGGCTCACTCCTACAAGGAATTTGTGCCGACCTGACAAATCGCAGACACAAAAAAACCGCAGTGGGCGAAACCCATGCAGTTCTGGTTGAAGCGTTCGATTGTTCGTTAAGGTGGTAACCCCACCAGCCACACCCCGGCACACAATGTTCCCGCTGTGGCTGCTGCCTTCCGGCTCTGACCAGGTTCACGGGTAATCGTTGCGGGGGGACCGATGGGGTCACCATAACGACGCTTGCCTGTCGGCGAGCCGCGCCATTGTACCTATCTGAGACGAAGTTACAACCGTTGGTTGTAGATTAAAAATATGAATCGCTTCAAGGACATAAAGATCGTCCGATCGCGGCCCGAGCCTTCGGCAGCTCCTACAGGGCCAGAACCTCGTCCGCCCGGCCGCCCGCCTGCTGGATCACCAGATGAATGAAGTGCAGCTTGGCAATCGCCGCCGCTGGCAGCACGAACGGGTAGAAATCCGGCTGGCCCATGCTGCGCGACAATTCGTTGAGCATGCCGGCCAGTTCGATCCACGCGTTGACGAATGAGAGGAACGCCGCGCCGCCGGGATGTTCCGGGTCATACAGCGTGCTGGGCGGAAACGGCTGGTAGTCGAAATCCATTTCCCGCGCGCTCATGCCGAAGCCCAATGCGGTGTCCACGGCGTCCATCATGTGCAGGTAGTGCGCCCAGGTTTCCGCCCAGTCTTCCCACGGGTGCATGGTTGCGTAGGCGCTGACATATTGTTGCGGCCAGTCGAGTGGCGCGCCTTGTTGATAATGGCGATCCAGCGCCTCGGCGTAACTGACGCGCTCGTCGCCGAATAGATCTCGGAATGAACCGAGCCAGGGGCCGTTGGCGATCAGGCGATCCCAGTAGTAATGGCCAACCTCATGACGAAAATGCCCGAGCAGTGTGCGGTAGGGTTCATGCATCGCCGCCCTCACCTGCTCACGGTGGGCATCGTCGGCTTCTTTGATGTCGAGGGTGATCAGGCCGTTGGCGTGGCCGGTCATCGGCGCATTGCCTTCAAGGTCGACGCCGATGAAATCGAAGGCCAGCCCGGTGTCTTCATCGACGGTTTTCGGGATGACCTGCAAGCCGAGGGTGATCAGTTGCGCGACCAGTCGCCGCTTGGCGATTTCGACTTTGCGCCAGCGTTCGGGATTGTCCGGGTCGGACAGGTCGGGGATGGTGCGATTGAGACTGCAGGCGACGCACAGGCTGTCGTGATCGTTGGCCGGCAGCAGCCAGTTGCACGCAGCAGCGGTGTCGAGGTTGGCGCAACGGCGGAACAATCCCGAGTCGGGATCGGCGTCGAGCGTCCAGGTGCCCTCGTACGGTCCCGGCTGCAGAGAGGTCAGGCGACTTTCTTCAGGTTGATAGCCGAGCAAGGCATTGCAAGCCAGGCACTGGCTGTTACGAAAGAACAGCGACTGACCGCAGCGGCACGGCCAGACTTTGCTGTTGCGTGAGGATTCGCCCATGAACGGCGCGATGATGCGGGAACTGAGCTGCTCGAAAAAGCGGTGCATGGCGATCTCTCCCTGGGGCTTGCCAAGACTAGATCATTCTTGCGGGTTGATCGTTCCAACGCTCTGCGTGGGAATGCATCCAGTGACGCTCTGCGTCACAACGGACGCGGAGCGTCCGGGGGCGGCATTCCCACGCGGGAGCGTGGGAACGATCACTCAGGCGGAGATACCGTGGGTTTTGAGGAAGGCGATGAAGGTTTCTTCGTCCATCACCTTCACACCCAGCTCATTGGCCTTGGTCAGTTTGGAGCCAGCGCCGGGCCCTGCGACCACACAATGGGTCTTCGCCGACACCGAACCTGCGACTTTCGCCCCCAGGCTTTCCAGATGCTCCTTGGCCACATCACGGCTCATCAGCTCAACCTTGCCGGTCAGCACCCAAGTCTCCCCGGAAAGCGGCAAGCCCTCGACGACTTTCTTCTCGCTCTGCCAATGCATGCCGAAATCACGCAACTGCTTCTCGGAGGCCTCGGCCAGTTGCCGGTTCTCAGGCAAGGCAAAAAACTCGCGAACAGAATTGGCCTGTTTTTCCGGCAACGCCTGACGCATATCCAGCCAATCGGCGTTCATCACCGCTTCCAGCGAACCAAACTTGTCCGCCAGTTTCTGCGCGCCACCAGGGCCGACCGAAGGAATGTGCAACTTGTCGAGGAAACCACCCAGCGTGGTGCTGGCGGCAAACTCGGCGCCCAACTCGCCCTGATCCTGAATCTGCAAACCATGACCGAGCAACTCGGTAATCACCTGCTGGTTATGCGCATCTTCGAAGAAACTGTGAATCTCATGCGCCACCTCCAGACCAACGTCCGGCAGGTAGGTCAGCACTTGCGGCAGCGCCTGCTGCACACGCTCCAGTGAACCCAGCGAGCGTGCCAGCACCTTGGCGGTCTCTTCGCCGACATCAGGAATGCCCAGCGCATAAATGAACCGTGCCAGTCCAGGCTTCTTGCTGTCCTCGATGGCCGCCAACAGCTTGTTGCTCGATACCTCGGCAAAACCTTCGAGGTCGACGATGTCGTCGAATTTCAGCGCATACAGATCGGCCGGCGAACTGACCAGACCTTCATCGACCAATTGCTCGACACTTTTGTCGCCAAGGCCTTCAATGTCCATCGCCCGACGCGAGACGAAGTGGATGATCGCCTGCTTCAACTGCGCACCGCAGGCCAGACGCCCGACGCAACGATACACCGCGCCTTCACTGACGGTTTCCTTGCCCTTGCTGCGCTTGATCAGTTGCGTGCGCTCGACGTGGGAGCCACACACCGGGCAGCTCTCGGGAATCTGCACCGCGCGCGCGTTTTCCGGACGCCGATCCATGACCACTTGTACGACTTGCGGAATCACATCACCGGCACGGCGGATGATCACGGTGTCGCCAATCATCAAGCCCAGACGCGCGACTTCATCCATGTTGTGCAACGTGGCGTTGGCCACAGTGACACCGGCAACCTTGACCGGCTTCAGTCGTGCGACTGGCGTGACAGCACCCGTGCGGCCGACCTGGAATTCGACGTCGAGCAACTCGGTGAGCTCTTCCATCGCCGGGAATTTGTGCGCGATTGCCCAACGCGGCTCACGGGCGCGGAAGCCCAGTTCGCGCTGATCGGCAATGCTGTTGACCTTGAACACCACGCCGTCGATTTCATAGGCCAGATCATTACGTCGCGCGCCGATATCGCGGTAGTAATCCAGGCACTCGTCGATGCCTTTGGCCAATTTCAATTCGTGGCTGATCGGCATGCCCCACTGCTGCAACTGCTTGAGGTTGCCGATGTGGGTGTCGGAAATATCGTGGGAAACCTGACCGATGCCGTAGCAGCAGAATTCCAGCGGACGGTTGGCGGTGATCTTCGAATCGAGCTGACGCAAGCTGCCGGCCGCGGCGTTGCGCGGGTTGGCGAAAGTCTTGCCGCCGACTTCCAGTTGCGAGGCGTTGAGACGCTCGAAACCGGCCTTGGACATGAACACTTCACCGCGCACTTCCAGCGTCGCCGGCCAGCCTTCGCCGTGCAGCTTCAGCGGAATATTGCGCACGGTGCGCACGTTGACGCTGATGTCTTCGCCCGTGGTGCCGTCGCCGCGCGTGGCGCCGCGTACCAATACGCCATCCTGATACAGCAGGCTGACCGCCAGGCCATCAAGTTTCGGTTCGCAGCTGTATTCCACTGCCGCGCCACCGCCGAACAGATCGCCCGCGGGGATATCCAGACCTTCGGTGACGCGGCGATCGAACTCGCGCATGTCGCTTTCTTCGAAGGCGTTGCCGAGGCTGAGCATCGGCACTTCGTGGCGCACCTGGGTGAACGCGGTGAGTGCCACGCTGCCGACACGCTGGGTCGGCGAGTCGCTGCTGATCAGTTCCGGGTTGGCCGCTTCCAGCGCCTTGAGCTCGTGGAACAACCGGTCGTACTCGGCGTCCGGAATGCTCGGCTCGTCGAGAACGTGATAACGGTAGTTGTGCTGATCGAGTTCAGCGCGCAGCTCGAGAATGCGGTTTTTGGCGGCGGTCATGGGTGTTCTCTCATAAAGCAAAAGAGCAGCCGAGGCTGCTCCAGTTTCATCCTTAAAAGATCGCAGCCTCGTTGCACTCGTCAGCTCCTACAGGATCGCGATCCTTTGTAGGAGCTGCCGCAGGCTGCGATCTTTTGATCTGGCCTTAGCGCTTCTGGGTCAGGGCGCGACGTTCGAATTCGACGATGCGCTGACGGTAGTGCTCGATGGTCTGCGCGGTCAGAACACTGCGCTGGTCATCTTTCAGCTCGCCGTTCAGTTCCTGCGACAGCTTGCGGGCTGCGGCCACCATCACGTCGAAGGCCTGCTTCGGATGACGCGGACCTGGCAAGCCGAGGAAGAAGCTCACCGCCGGGGTGCTGAAATGGTCGATATCGTCCAGATCGAAGATGCCCGGCTTGACCGCGTTGGCCATGGAGAACAGCACTTCACCGTTGCCGGCCATGCTTTCGTGACGGTGGAAAATATCCATCTCGCCAAAACGCAGACCGCTTTCCAGGATGTTCTGCAACAGTGCCGGGCCTTTGAAGCCGGCAGCGTCACGGCAGATCACACTGATGACCAATACTTCTTCGGCTTGTGGCTGGTCTTTGTCGACCACCGCCGGCGAAGGCTTGGTGTCTTCAACGAAATCGTCGTCACGGCTGCTGAAGCTCGGGCCGTCGTCCAGATCCAGATCCAGATTCAAGTCGCCCTGCGCCGAACCCTTGCCGCCGCGCTTGCCACGTTTCGAGGCGGTTTCGCGAGGCTCGCGTGCTTCGCGGGCCGGCATGCTCACCGACGGCAAATCGTGTTCGTCCAGTTGCGGCTCTTTATGCGTATCCAGAACGCGGGCCGGGCCCAACAGCTCAGCGCTGGTGTCCTCGTCCGGCAGGTTGGACAGACTTCGGTCAAGACGGAATTTCAGTTTTCCCTTGCCGCCGCGCATACGGCGCCAGCCATCGAAAAGAATACCGGCTATCACAATGATGCCGATGACGATCAGCCACTCGCGCAGACCGATTTCCATGTAATCCCGTGCCTCTATAAAAAATGCTGAAAAATAAGGGGTTTACATTGTGCAAACCGCTTTAAAACGTGGCGCCAACTCTATGTTCTGACAGGCGTTTTGCCCACGTATACGAAAAATTGACATTAAACTAGCACGACCAAAGACAACTTTACACCGTCTGTCTCATTGGCTTGCACGAATATGTCGATTGGCCAGCAAGTCGAACCCGGTAAAAAAGTCCTACAGCCCTCAATTACCTTTCCGACACCACGCTGGCTCAGGCGTCCACCATCGCCATCGCCTCCTCGACATCCACGGCTACAAGTCGCGAACAACCCGGTTCATGCATCGTCACGCCCATCAACTGCTCGGCCATTTCCATGGCGATCTTGTTGTGGGTGATATAGATGAACTGCACGGTCTGCGACATCTCTTTGACCAAGCGTGCGTAGCGTCCAACGTTAGCGTCATCCAGTGGCGCGTCAACCTCATCGAGCATGCAGAACGGCGCCGGGTTCAACTTGAAGATGGCAAAAACCAGTGCCAGCGCGGTCAGGGCTTTTTCCCCGCCGGAGAGCAAATGGATGGTGCTGTTCTTCTTCCCTGGCGGCTGCGCCATGATCGTTACCCCTGTATCGAGTAGATCTTCGCCTGTCAGTTCCAAATACGCCCGTCCACCACCGAAAACTTTTGGAAAAAGTGCCTGTAAACCACCGTTGATCTGATCAAAGGTATCTTTGAAGCGATTACGGGTTTCCTTGTCGATCTTGCGGATGACGTTCTCGAGCGTCTCCAGCGCTTCGACCAGATCGGCGTCCTGAGCATCCAGATAACGTTTACGCTCGGATTGTTGCGTGTATTCGTCGATGGCCGCGAGGTTGATCGCGCCCAAGCGCTGAATCCGCGCATTGATGCGTTCGAGTTCTTCTTCGGCTTCGCGTTCACTGGCTTGCGCAGTTAATGTCGCGAGCACGCCGTTGAGATCGTAGCCGTCCTCGAGCAATTGATCCTGCAAAGCCTTGCGGCGCACGGTCAGGGCCTGCCATTCCATGCGTTGCTGTTCGAGCTGGCCGCGAATCAGCTGCGATTGCTGCTCGGCCTGGGTCCGGCGTTTTTCTGCATCGCGCAATTCGCGGTCGGCATCTTCGAGAGCGATCTGCGCAGTCTTGAGTTCTTCGTCGACGGTCATGCGTTTGTCGAGCAGCTCTTCGAGTTTCAGGCGCAGCTCTTCCAGCGGTGCCTCGCCCTCCTCCAGGTTCAGACTCAACTGTTCGCGCTTTTCGGTCAGGCGTTCGGCCTGCATTTCCAGACGTTCGAGGGCCTGACGCGTGGAGTCATGTTGCGCGCGCAACGAGCCAAGACGCACGGCCAATTGATGCGCGTGATCCTTGTGCTGGCGCGCTTCCTGACGCACGCGATCGAGGCGCTCACGCAGGCTGTCACGCTGGGCCAGCAGCAACTCGCGCTGCTCGGTGTCGAGCGCCATGGCATCCAGCGCTTCCTGCAATTGCATGCGCGCTTCGCCGACCTGTTCGTGCTCAAGCTCGCGTTGTTCGCCGAGCTCGACCAGCTCTTCATCGAGACGGGTACGGCGCAATGTCAGCTGCTCGGCCTTGGCTTTACCGGCGGACAGTTGCGCTTTCAACTCGCCCTGCTGACGCGCTTCGTCTTGCAGCAAACGACGCAAATGCTCGCGGCCGTTTTCCTGCTGACGCTGTTGCGCGCGCAGGGTTTGCAGACGGGTTTCCATGGCCTCGACCGTGGCTTCTTTCTCTTCGCGCTCGAGGTGCAGCGCTTCGATTTCCTGGCCCCGGGCGAGCATGCCGCTTTCCGCTTCACTGGCCCGGCGCACACGTAAAAAGTGCCGACCGACCCAGTAACCGTCGCGGCTGATCAGGCTCTCGCCGACGCTCAATTGCCCGCGCAAGGCCAACGCCTGCTCAAGGCTGTCGACCGGTTTGACCTGACCGAGCCACGGCGACAGATCGATCTGCGCATCAACCTTGTCGAGCAAGCTACCCGCGACGCGCACGCCATCGCTGGCCGGGCTGAGCAGGCGCAAATCACCTTGGGTGAAACCGGACAAATCGAAACCGCTGAAATCGTCGACCAGCACCGCTTGCAGGTCAGCGCCGAGCACGGTTTCCACCGCCAGTTCCCAACCGGCCTCGACCTTCAAGCCTTCGGCCAGGCGCGGACGCTCGGCGAGATTGTGCTCCTTCAGCCATTCGGCGGTGCCGGTGCCCGGGTCGAGCGCGGCTTGCTGCAAGGCTTCGAGGGATGCGAGGCGACCATTGAGGCGCTGCAAATCGCCCTGCGCCTGTTGCTGCGAAGTCAGTGCTTGCTGCAATTCTTGCCGCAGTTGTTCAAGCTTTTCGACCTGCGCTTCTTCACTGGTCTGCAAATCTTCGAGGGTCGCTTCGGACTCGGCGAGCTGCTCGTTGAGCTGCATGATCGCCGCGTCTTCCGGATCAGCCGAGAGCAACGCGCGCTCTTCGCCGAGACGTTTTTGCCGATCAGCCAGACGCTCCATGCTGGTTTCCAGCTGCTGGATGCGCGACTGCTGCACTTCGGCCTGACGACGCGGTTCGGCGGCAGTCAGGTTGAAGGCGTCCCACTGTTCCTGCCAGCCGTGCATGACCGATTCGGAATCTTCCAGCGCAGCGGCGGCTTCTTCGGCGGCAGCGCTGGTGACTTCCTGCTCGGGGGTGAGCATGTCCAGCTCTTCGCCGAGGGTCAGCAGCAAGGTGCGGTCGTGGCCCAGATGGGATTCAGTTTCCAGACGCGCGCGCTCGGCTTCTTTCAGATCGTCCTGCAACTGACGCAGACGTTGCTGGCCATGCTGGATGCTCTGCTCGACCCGGGCGATATCACCACCGACCGAATAGAAGCGCCCCTGCACCAGATTGAAGCGCTCGGACAGGTCATGGTGACCGTCGCGCAGGCGCTCAATCGCCGCATCGGCATTACGCTGCTCGGCAACCAAGGCTTCGAAACTGATTTCCTGAGTGCCGATGATCGACTCGCGCTGGCCGACCTGATCATTCAGATCCTGCCAGCGCAACGCCGACAGTTGCGCCTTGAGCTGACGCTCTTCGGCTTTGAATTCCTGATACTTCTTCGCTGCTTCGGCCTGGCGGTGCAGGCGTTCGAGTTGCCGCTCCAGCTCTTCGCGCAAGTCAGTCAGACGCGCGAGGTTTTCGTGGGTGCGGCGGATGCGGTTTTCGGTCTCGCGGCGGCGCTCTTTATATTTCGAGATACCGGCGGCTTCTTCGATGAAGTTGCGCAGGTCTTCCGGCTTGGATTCGATCAGCTTGGAGATCATCCCCTGCTCGATGATCGAATAGCTGCGCGGACCGAGACCGGTGCCGAGGAAGATGTCGGTGATGTCGCGACGCCGGCATTTGGTGCCGTTGAGGTAATAGGTGGTCTGGCTGTCGCGGGTGACTTTACGGCGGATGGAAATCTCGGCGTAGGCCGCGTACTCGCCGAGCAGCGTGCCGTCGGAGTTGTCGAAGACCAGCTCGATGCTGGCCTGACTCACCGGTTTGCGGCTGGTCGAGCCATTGAAGATGACGTCGGTCATCGACTCGCCACGCAGGTTCTTCGCCGAACTTTCGCCCATCACCCAGCGGACGGCGTCGATGATGTTCGACTTGCCGCAACCGTTCGGCCCGACGACCGCCGCCATGTTACTGGGGAAGTTCACCGTGGTCGGGTCGACAAAGGATTTGAATCCCGCCAGTTTGATGCACTTGAGCCGCACGCTTAGGCGACCGTCAGCGCGGAAACCACCAGATCGCAGCTGCGCTGGGCGTAAGCCGTCAGCACGATGCGGATCTGCGGTAAATCACGGGCGAGCACGGCGGCCAGCAGGCGTTCGAACAGTTCGAGGAACTCGCTCATTGAGGCCTTGCGCTGTTCGAGGGCAAGGAAGTACGCGCGGCTCATCGCCGGCTGCAGGTTCTCGACCGTTTCTTGCAGGTACGGATTGTTGGCGAACGGATAGGCGGCGCGCATCACGCTGAAGCTGTCGTCGACAAAGCTGCGGATGTCCTGACGCTCGTAGCTGGCGGTCAGGCGCTGCTGGATCTGCACGAACGGCGCCATGTCCGACTGCACTTGCCAGCCATTGGCCACCGAGTTGCCGAGCAGGATGTACAGCTCGCTCATCAGCGTGCACAGGCTCTGCACCTTGTGCGGCGTCAGTTCGGTGACGTGCGCGCCACGGCGCGGCAGGATCGCGATCAGGTGACGGCGTTCGAGGATCAGCAAGGCTTCGCGGACCGAGCCGCGGCTGACATTCAGTGCCAGCGTGACCTTCTGTTCCTGGATGCGCTCTCCCGGCTTCATTTCGCCACGAATGATGCGTTCGGCGAGGTGGTGAGCGATTTGCTCGGCGAGGCTGTCCGGCGCCTTGAACGTCATGGTTGTCCTTCAAACTCTATCGATCTGCACAAGCGGCGCAGTGTAGCGCAAATGCACGGTCATGGCGGAGTGCCCACTCAGCGGTTTTTGGCACGATTCCCGCAAAAAAGCGGGGTGACCAATGAGGGTCAATACTGAATAGACACGTTGCTGATCGACGAAATGCACTTTCCTGACCTTTAAGTCAGAAAACCATTGACCGAAAAGTCAGACCTGCTAAATTCGGCTCAAGTCGGTTAACAACAATAATGAGTCTGCGAGGCCTTCCGTGATCCAGTTTTTACTTAACCAGGAACTCCGTAGCGAGCACGCCCTGGACCCGAATCTGACTGTGCTCAACTACCTGCGTGAACACGTTGGTAAATCGGGCACCAAAGAAGGTTGCGCCAGCGGTGACTGCGGCGCCTGCACCGTGGTGGTCGGCGAGTTGCAAACGGATGATGATGGCCGCGAACACATTCGCTATCGCAGCCTCAATTCGTGCCTGACCTTTGTTTCCTCGCTGCACGGCAAACAACTGATCAGCGTCGAGGACCTCAAACACCAAGGCGAACTGCACAGCGTGCAGAAAGCCATGGTCGAGTGCCATGGCTCGCAGTGCGGTTTCTGCACCCCCGGTTTCGTCATGTCGCTGTTCGCCCTGCAAAAGAACAGTGATGCACCGGATCAGGCCAAGGCCCACGAAGCGCTGGCCGGCAACCTCTGCCGCTGCACCGGCTACCGCCCTATTCTGGCCGCTGCCGAGCAATCCTGCTGCGGCAAGCAACCGGATCAGTTCGACGCCCGCGAAGCGGACACCATCGCGCGCCTCAAAGCCATTGCCCCGACCGATATCGGCGAGCTGAACAGCGGCGACAAACGCTGCCTGGTGCCGCTGACCGTTGCTGATCTGGCCGACCTCTACGACGCTTATCCACAAGCGCGCCTGCTCGCCGGCGGTACCGATCTGGCACTGGAAGTTACCCAGTTCCACCGCACCCTGCCGGTGATGATCTACGTCGGCAACGTCGCAGAAATGAAGCGCATCGACACCTTCACTGACCGCATCGAAATCGGCGCTGCCACCGCCCTCTCCGACTGCTACGAAGCGTTGAATGCCGAGTACCCGGATTTCGGCGAACTGCTGCACCGCTTCGCCTCCCTGCAAATCCGCAACCAAGGCACCCTCGGCGGCAACATCGGCAACGCCTCGCCGATCGGTGACTCGCCACCGCTGCTGATCGCCCTCGGCGCGCAGGTGGTGCTGTGCAAAGGCGAAACCCGTCGCACCTTGAACCTCGACGATTACTTCATCGACTACAAAGTCACTGCCCGTCAGGAAAGTGAATTCATCGAGAAGATCATCGTGCCGCGCGCCACGGCTGAACAGTTGTTCCGCGCCTACAAAGTCTCCAAGCGTCTGGACGATGACATCTCTGCCGTCTGCGCCGCGTTCAACCTGCGCGTCGAAAACGGCGTGATCACCTCTGCGCGCATGGCCTTCGGCGGCATGGCCGCGATCCCGAAACGTGCGGCACATTGTGAAGCCATGCTGGTGGGTCAGCCCTTCAACAGCGCCGTGGTCGAACGTGCCTGCGCCGCGCTGGCCGAAGATTTCACGCCGCTCTCGGACTTCCGTGCCAGCAAGGAATACCGCCTGCTCAGCGCGCAGAACCTGCTGCGCAAATACTTCATCGAACTGCAAACACCGCACATCGAGACTCGGGTGACCGCTTATGTCTAACCATCACGGCGTAGAGAAAACTCAAGCTGAACTGGCTGAACTGTTCGCCAAGGACCTGACCTCGGGTGTCGGCCGCAGCGTCAAGCACGACAGCGCTGCCAAGCACGTGTCCGGCGAAGCGCAGTACATCGATGATCGCCTGGAATTTCCGAATCAGTTGCACCTGTATGCACGCATGTCGGACCGCGCCCACGCGAAAATCATCAGCATCGACACCTCGCCGTGCTACGCCTTCGAAGGCGTGCGCATCGCCATCACCCACGAAGACGTGCCGGGCCTGAAAGACATCGGCCCGCTGATGCCAGGCGACCCGCTGCTGGCCATCGATGACGTGCAATTCGTCGGTCAACCGGTGCTCGCCGTCGCTGCGAAAGATCTGGAAACCGCGCGCAAAGCGGCGATGGCCGCGATCATCGAATACGAAGATCTCGAACCCGTGCTGGACGTGGTCGAAGCCCTGCGCAAACGCCATTTCGTGCTCGACAGCCACACCCACCAGCGCGGCGATTCGGTCTCCGCACTGGCGACGGCTGAACACCGCATTCAAGGCACGCTGCACATCGGCGGTCAGGAGCACTTCTATCTGGAGACCCAGATCTCCTCGGTGATGCCGACTGAAGACGGCGGCATGATCGTCTACTGCTCGACGCAGAACCCGACCGAAGTGCAGAAACTGGTCGCCGAAGTGCTCGACGTGTCGATGAACAAAATCGTCGTCGACATGCGCCGCATGGGCGGTGGTTTCGGCGGCAAGGAAACTCAGGCCGCCAGCCCGGCGTGCCTGTGCGCGGTGGTGGCGCACCTCACCGGCCAGCCGACGAAGATGCGCCTGCCGCGCGTCGAAGACATGCTGATGACCGGCAAGCGTCACCCGTTCTACGTGGAGTACGACGTCGGCTTCGACAGCACCGGGCGCCTGCACGGGATCAACATGGACCTGGCCGGCAACTGCGGCTGCTCGCCGGACTTGTCCGCCTCCATCGTTGACCGCGCGATGTTCCACTCGGACAACTCGTATTACCTGGGCGACGCGACCATCAACGGTCACCGCTGCAAGACCAACACCGCGTCGAACACCGCTTACCGTGGTTTCGGTGGCCCGCAAGGCATGGTCGCTATCGAAGAAGTGATGGACGCGATTGCCCGTCACCTGCAACTCGATCCGCTCGCGGTGCGCAAGGCCAACTACTACGGCAAGACCGAGCGCAACGTCACCCATTACTACCAGACCGTCGAGCACAACATGCTCGAAGAAATGACCGCCGAACTGGAAGAAAGCAGCCAGTACCACGAGCGTCGCGAAGCGATCCGTCGCTACAACGCCAACAGCCCGATCCTGAAAAAAGGCCTGGCGCTGACCCCGGTGAAATTCGGTATTTCCTTCACCGCGAGTTTCTTGAACCAGGCCGGTGCGCTGATCCACATCTACACCGACGGCAGCATCCACCTGAACCATGGCGGCACCGAAATGGGCCAGGGCCTGAACACCAAAGTCGCGCAGGTCGTGGCCGAAGTGTTCCAGGTCGAAATCGACCGCGTGCAGATCACTGCGACCAACACCGACAAGGTGCCGAACACCTCGCCAACGGCGGCGTCCAGCGGTGCTGACCTGAACGGTAAAGCGGCGCAGAACGCGGCGGAAATCATCAAGAAACGTCTGATCGAATTCGCTGCGCGGCACTACAAAGTCACTGAAGAAGACGTTGAATTCCACAACGGCCACGTGCGGGTTCGCGACCACATCCTGACCTTTGAAGCGCTGATCCAGCAGGCGTATTTCAATCAGGTGTCGCTGTCGAGCACCGGCTTCTACAAGACCCCGAAAATCTACTACGACCGCAGCCAGGCGCGTGGCCGTCCGTTCTACTACTTCGCCTTCGGCGCGGCGTGCTGCGAAGTCATCGTCGACACCCTGACCGGTGAGTACAAAATGCTGCGGACCGACATTCTTCACGACGTCGGCGCCTCGCTGAACCCGTCCATCGACATCGGTCAGGTTGAGGGTGGTTTCATTCAGGGCATGGGCTGGCTGACCATGGAAGAGCTGGTCTGGAACAACAAAGGCAAGCTGATGACCAACGGCCCGGCCAGCTACAAGATCCCGGCGGTGGCGGACATGCCGCTGGACCTGCGGGTGAAACTGGTGGAAAACCGCAAGAACCCCGAAGACACGGTGTTCCATTCCAAGGCTGTCGGTGAACCGCCGTTCATGCTCGGGATTGCCTCGTGGTGTGCGATCAAGGATGCGGTGGCGAGCCTCGGTGATTACAAGCACCAGCCGCAGATTGATGCGCCGGCGACGCCGGAGCGGGTGTTGTGGGGTTGCGAGCAGATGCGGCAGTTGAAGGCGGTGAAAGCCGTCGAAGCTGAAACCGAGTTGGCTCCGCTCTAGAACCGAGGCGCGGCTATCGCGAGCAGGCTCACTCCTACAGGGGAACGCATTCCAAATGTGGGAGCGAGCCTGCTCGCGAAGAGGCCCGAACAGACAACGAAGATGTCGAGGTGAACATGTACAACTGGATCGACGCCCTCGCCGACCTGCAGAACCAGGGCGAACCCTGTGTGCTGGTGACGATCATCGAAGAACTCGGCTCGACGCCACGCAACGCCGGCTCGAAAATGGTCATCAGCGCTAACCAGAGCTTCGACACCATCGGTGGCGGGCATCTGGAATACAAAGCCATGCAGATCGCCCGCGAGATGCTCGCCAGCGGCAAGCAGGACACCCACTTGGAGCGCTTCAGTCTCGGCGCCAGCCTTGGCCAGTGCTGCGGCGGCGCCACCGTGTTGCTGTTTGAACCGATGGGCCAGGTGCAGGCGCAAATTGCCGTGTTCGGTGCCGGTCACGTCGGTCGCGCTTTGGTGCCATTGCTCGCCAGCCTGCCCTGCCGGGTGCGCTGGATCGATTCGCGCGATGCCGAATTCCCCGAACAGATCCCTCACGGCGTGCGTAAAATCGTCGCCGAAGAGCCTGTGGATGAAATCGATGACCTGCCCCCCGGCAGTTATTGCATCGTCATGACCCACAACCATCAGCTCGACCTTGAACTCACTGCTGCGATCCTCAAGCGCAACGACTTCGCCTACTTCGGCCTGATCGGTTCGAAGACCAAACGCGTGAAGTTCGAACACCGTTTGCGTGATCGCGGTTTCGACAGCAGCGTCGTGCAACGCATGCGCTGCCCGATGGGCATCGGCGAAGTCAAAGGCAAACTGCCTGTGGAAATCGCCATCTCCATCGCCGGCGAAATCATCGCCACCTACAACGCCAACTTCGGCCAGCAGACTGCCAGCGCCGAACCGATTGCCAAACTGCTGCCGGTTTCGCGGCGCAGTCAGGCCGCCAAACTCAAAGCCTCAAACTGATTAGAGAACCCTCATGCCTCTGACTCGCAAAGCCTACCGCGCCGCCATCCTGCACAGCATCGCCGACCCCGCCGAAGTCGGGATCGAAGCCTCCTACGAATATTTCGAGGATGGCCTGCTGGTGGTCGATGGCGGCAAGATCAGCGCCCTCGGCCACGCCAGCGACCTGCTGCCGACCCTGCCGGCGGACATCGAAATCGAGCATTACCAAGACGCGTTGATCACCCCGGGCTTCATCGACACGCACATTCACTTTCCGCAAACCGGCATGGTCGGTGCTTACGGCGAGCAACTGCTCGACTGGCTGAACACCTACACCTTCCCGTGCGAAAGCCAGTTCGGCGACAAGGCTCACGCCGACGAAGTCGCTGACATTTTCGTCAAGGAACTGCTGCGCAACGGCACCACCACCGCGCTGGTGTTTGGCAGCGTGCACCCGCAGTCGGTGAACTCGTTCTTTGAAAAAGCCGAGCAGCTCGACCTGCGCATGATCGCCGGCAAGGTGATGATGGATCGCAACGCACCGGATTATCTGACCGATACCGCTGAATCCAGCTACGTCGAGAGCAAGGCGCTGATCGAGCGCTGGCATGGCAAGGGTCGTTTGCACTATGCAGTCACTCCGCGCTTCGCGCCGACAAGTACCCCGGAACAACTGACCCTCGCCGGGCAATTGCTGACCGAGTATCCGGATCTGTACATGCAGACCCACATCAGCGAGAACCTCAAGGAAATCGAGTGGGTCAAGGAGCTGTTCCCGGAGCGCAAGGGCTACCTCGACGTTTACGACCACTACAATCTGCTCGGCGAGCGCTCGGTGTTCGCCCACGGCGTGCACCTGTGCGACGACGAATGCGCACGACTGGCGGAAACCGGTTCGGCGATTTCATTTTGCCCGACCTCGAACTTCTTCCTCGGCAGCGGCTTGTTCAACTTGCCGATGGCCGAGAAGCACAAGCTGAACGTCGGCCTGGGCACTGACGTTGGCGGCGGCACCAGTTTCTCGCTGCTGCAGACGCTGAACGAAGCGTACAAAGTGATGCAATTGCAAGGTGCGCGACTGAGCCCGTTCAAGTCGCTGTATCTGGCGACCTTGGGTGGTGCGCGGGCGCTGCGTCTGGAAGACAAGATCGGCAACCTGCAACCGGGTTCCGACGCCGACTTCCTGGTGCTGGATTACAACGCCACGCCGCTGCTGAGCTATCGCCTGAAACAGGCCAACAATATTGCCGAGTCGTTGTTTGTGTTGATGACGCTGGGCGATGACCGCACGGTGCAGCAAACGTATGCGGCGGGGGCATTGGTGCATCAGCGCTAAGCTTTCCCCGCCCCATGATCGTTCCCACGCTCTGCGTGGGAATGCAGCCTGTGACGCTCCGCGTCACTGGACGCGGAGCGTCCCAAGAGGCATTCCCACGCGGAGCATGGGAACGATCAACCAGGCACAAAAAATCCCCCGGAGGTGTTCACCCCGGGGGATTTTTATTGCCTGTCAGATTGCTATCGCTGGCAAGCCAGCTCCCACAGGATTTGTGCTGTAACGCAAATCGGGTGAACCCCACAAAACCCTGTGGGAGCTGGCTTGCCAGCGATTGGAGCAGCTCGGTCTAACTTAGAGCTTGGCCGCCGGGCGCCCAGGTTTCTTGGTCTGCAACAAATGCGAGAACACCGCATGCAGATCATCCGACGCGCCTTCCTCGTCGAGGTTGAGCTTGCTGTCGATGTGATCCATGTGATGCATCATCAGATTCACCGCCAACTCGCCGTCGCGCTTCTCGATCGCGTCGATCAACTGCGTGTGTTCGTCATACGAGCAGTGCGAGCGGTTGCCGCTTTCGTATTGGGCAATGATCAGCGAGGTCTGCGAAACCAGGCTGCGCTGGAAACTCACCAGCGGCGCGTTTTTCGCCGCTTCGGCCAGTTTCAGGTGGAATTCGCCCGACAGACGAATGCCGGCGCCACGATCGCCGCGAGAGAAACTGTCGCGTTCGTCGTTGACCATCTGGCGCAGTTCAGCGATCTGCTCGGCGGTGGCGTGCAGCACGGCCAGTTCAGTGATCGCGCGCTCGACCAGACGACGGGCCATGAACACCTGACGCGCTTCTTCAACGCTCGGGCTGGCGACGACAGCGCCACGGTTGGGCCGCAACAGCACCACGCCTTCATGGGCCAGACGCGACAGCGCGCGGCGAATGATGGTGCGGCTGACCCCGAAGATTTCCCCCAGCGCTTCTTCGCTCAATTTTGTGCCGGGCGCCAGACGCTGTTCGAGGATGGCCTCGAAGATATGCGCGTAGACAATATCGTCCTGGGTTCCGCTGCGGCCGGCTTTGCCTGCTCGCGGTTGTTTCTTGAGGGGTTGCAACTGTTCGTTCATGGGCACTCGAGTCGGGAGAACTGCGGCGAATAGACCGTGACTGTAATACGGCACAGTAGGTCGCTGGCAAGTATCGCGTAAAAAACAGCGCGATTGTACACAATGAAAGGTGGCAACACGACTGTACGGCAATTTGTGACTTTGGCTGTATTGCAACGATCCGTTACGAATGAGTTTAGGCTTGATCACAGAATCCGCTGCCAGAACACCGCCTCCCCTGTAGGAGCTGCCGAAGGCTGCGATCTTTTGACTTTGATTTTAAGAAGCAAGATCAACAGATCGCAGCCTTCGGCAGCTCCTACAAGGGTTTGCGTCATGGCGGACATCTTCATTGGTATAAGGAACACCGTTGTCATGAACGACGCCACCCACACTCAACTGCGCCCCTTGGCCGACACTTCGCCTTCAGCCATCGTCGCCGGTTTCATCGCGATGATGACCGGCTACACCAGTTCACTGGTGCTGATGTTCCAGGCCGGGCAAGCGGCGGGCCTGACCAGCGGGCAGATTTCTTCGTGGATCTGGGCGATTTCAATTGGCATGGCCGTATGTTCGATCGGCCTGTCACTGCGCTACCGGACGCCGATCACCATCGCCTGGTCGACACCCGGCGCGGCGTTGCTGATCACCAGTCTGGGCGGCGTCAGTTACGGCGAAGCCATCGGTGCCTACATCACCTGTGCCGTACTGGTGACGATCTGCGGGCTGACCGGCAGCTTCGAACGACTGGTGAAAAAGATTCCAGCCTCACTGGCGGCGGCATTGCTGGCAGGGATTCTGTTCAAGATCGGCAGCGAAATCTTCGTCGCCGCACAGCACCGCACCGGGCTGGTGCTGGGGATGTTCTTCACTTATTTAGTGGTCAAGCGCCTGTCGCCCCGCTATGCGGTGCTCGCCGCGTTGCTGATCGGCACCGCGCTGTCGGGCTTCATGGGTTTGCTGGACTTCAGCGGCTTTCATCTGGAAGTGGCGACGCCGGTGTGGACCACGCCGCACTTCTCACTGGCCGCGACCATCAGCATCGGCATTCCGCTGTTCGTCGTGGCGATGACCTCGCAGAACATGCCGGGCATCGCCGTCCTGCGCGCCGACGGCTACAACGTCCCGGCCTCGCCGCTGATCACCACCACCGGCATCGCCTCGCTGTTACTGGCGCCGTTCGGCTCCCACGGCATCAACCTCGCCGCCATCAGCGCGGCGATTTGTACCGGGCCGCACGCCCATGAAGATCGCAACAAGCGCTACACGGCGGCCGTCTGGTGCGGGATTTTCTACGGGATTGCCGGGGTGTTTGGCGCGACACTGGCGGCGTTGTTTGCGGCGCTGCCGAAGGAGCTGGTGCTGTCGATTGCGGCGTTGGCGTTGTTCGGTTCGATCATCAATGGTTTGAGCATTGCCATGACCGAGGTGAAGGAACGTGAGGCGGCGCTGATTACCTTTATGGTCACGGCGTCGGGGTTGACGCTGTTTTCCATCGGGTCGGCGTTTTGGGGGATTGTGGCGGGGGTTTTGACACTGGTGATTCTGAATTGGCGTAAAGCTTAAAAGATCGCAGCCTTCGGCAGCTCCTACAGGAGATCGCGCTCCTCTGTAGGAGCTGTCGAGTGAAACGAGGCTGCGATCTTTTGATCGACGAAAAAAAACGGCGACCCTCAGGTCGCCGTTTTTTTCAGTATCACTTAGCCGCGTTGATCGGCTTTTCCGGATACCAAACGTCCAGCAACGGGCTGACTTCATACTTGGTCAGCTCGGCGCGGGTTTTCAGCCAGGCTTCAACGGCAGCGCGCTGCTCTTCGTTGACCGAGCCACGCTTCTGCAGGCATACCAGACCGAAGTCGTCGCCGCCAACATAACCCAGGCCGTTGGCTTCCATGGCTTCTTTGATGAATGCTTCGAGGAAAGCGTCAATGGCTTCTTCGGACAAGTCTTCTTTGAAGTCCAGGTTCAGTTCGAAACCCAGCTCTTGAAATTCATCAACGCACAGTTTTTTGCGCAGACGCTGGGAACGGTTAGTCGCCATTGGAACAATCCTCTTAAGTAAATACGGCGGGCACTTTACCAGTTTAAGCCGTCGATTGCCCGCCTCTGTAGACACAGCGGCTGACCGCCTGTAAAAAAATCAGCGAATCGCCACCCCGAGGACGGCACAATCGGTTACACCTTGGGGCATAATGCCGACACTTTCGTGACCACTGAGGACCTTTTCATCCATGTCCTCGTCTTTTTCCCCCTCGGCTGTAGGGTTTTATTTCATATGATCAAATCGTTGCGTCCACTGTTTCTCGCCGGCCTCCTTCTGCCTCTGGCCCTGCCTGTTTCTGCTGCCACCATCAACACCTCCCTCACCCCGAACGTCGAAAAAGCCCTCAAGGCGAGCAAATTGCAGCCTAGCGCCCTGTCGCTGGTGATGGTGCCACTGGACGGTCCGGGCACGCCAACCGTGTTCAACGCCGACGTGTCGGTCAACCCGGCCTCGACCATGAAACTGGTCACCACCTACGCGGCGCTGGAAATGCTCGGCCCCAACCATCAGTGGAAAACCGAGTTCTACACCGATGGTGACCTGAACGGCGGCATCCTCAACGGCAACCTCTACCTCAAAGGTGGCGGCGATCCGAAGCTGAACATGGAAAAACTCTGGCTGCTGATGCGCGACCTGCGCGCCAACGGCGTGACCCAGGTCACCGGCGACCTGATCCTCGACCGCAATTTCTTCGTGCAACCGGTGTTGCCGGAATTCAACGATGACGGCAACGACGAGAACAAACCGTTCCTGGTCAAACCCGATTCGCTGCTGGTCAACCTCAAGGCCCTGCGCTTTGTCGCCCGCAACGATAACGGCCGGGTGCTGATTTCGGTCGAGCCGCCGATCGCCACTGTACGTATTGAAAACACCGTCAAAGCACTGAACTCCAAGCAATGCACCGGCGGCGTGCGCTACAACCCGGTGCCGCAGGCGGATGGCAGCGTTACCGTCACCGTTGCCGGCCAGTTGGGCGAAGGCTGCAGCTCGCAGACCTACCTGTCTCTGCTTGACCATGCGACCTACACCGCCGGCGCCGTGCGCGCGATCTGGAAAGAACTGGGTGGCAGCATTCAGGGCAAGGATCGTCTGGCCTCGACCCCGGGCAACGCCAAACTGCTCGCGCGTGCCTACTCGCCGGATCTGGCGGAAATCATCCGCGACATCAACAAGTACAGTAACAACACCATGGCCCAGCAGCTGTTCCTCAGCCTTGGCCAGCGATTCCGCAACGACGCCGACGGTGACGACGCCAAGGCCGGGCAACGCGTGGTTCGTCAGTGGCTGGCGAAGAAAGGCATCACCGCGCCGCATCTGGTGATGGAGAACGGCTCCGGCCTGTCCCGCGCCGAACGCGTCAGCGCCCGTGAAATGGCGAACATGCTGCAAGCCGCGTGGCACAGCCCTTACGCCGCCGAATACATCAGCTCGCTGCCGATTGCAGGTACCGATGGCACCATGCGCAAGCGTCTGAAAACCACCGCCATGCGCGGTGAGGCGCACGTCAAGACCGGCACTCTGAACACTGTGCGGGCGATTGCCGGTTTCAGCCGTGATGTGAATGGCAATACCTGGGCAGTAGTGGCGATCCTTAACGACAAGGCGCCATTTGGTGCATCGTCGGTGCTGGATCAGGTGCTGCTGGACCTCTACAAGCAACCGCGATTGCCGCAGACGGCTTCGGTCCTTTAAAAGCAAAAGAGCAGCCTTCGGCAGCTCCTGCAGGTGCCACATAATCCTGTAGGAGCTGCCGCAGGCTGCGATCTTCTGATCTTCTGTAGGAGTGAGCCTGCTCGCGATAGCGTCAGTCCAGATACATCATGGTGACTGATATACCGCAATCGCGAGCAGGCTCACTCCTACAAGGGTTCAGCGCCGGGCTTAGCTCATCTGTTCGACCCGATCGCGGCCGCGTTGCTTTGCCATATACACACCCGAATCCGCGCGCAACAGCAACGCATCTGCGCCCTCCCCCGGTCGCCAACTGGCGATACCGAAACTCGCCGTGACCACACCAACCACGTCCACCGGCGCGCCGCGCAAGCCTTGCCACAACTCGACCGCGAGCATGTGCGCGTGCTCGCCGTCGATGTCCGGGCACAGCACCATGAACTCTTCGCCGCCCAAACGGCAGAACACATCGGTGCGGCGCAGGCGATGACCGATGCGCTCGCACACCGCTTGCAACACCCGGTCGCCAACGGCGTGGCCGTACTGGTCGTTGATGCGTTTGAAATGGTCGATGTCGAGCATGATCACCGACAGCTCGCCACCGCCGCGCTCGACCCGGGCCATTTCGGTGGTCAGGCGTTCCTGGAAGTAGCGACGGTTGTGGATCCCGGTCAGGGAGTCGGTGACCGACAGCGCACGCAGTTCTTCTTCCACGCGTTTCAGATCGGAAATGTCCGAGATATAGCCATGCCAAAGCACCCCGCCACCCGGCAGCTCCTCCGGCGTCGCCTCGCCGCGCACCCAGCGCAGGCCACGTTCGGGCAGTTGCACGCGGTATTCCTCGCGCCACGGGCTGAGGCTGTCTGCCGAGGCGCGAATGGAAGAGCGCACGCGGGTGATGTCCTGAGGATGGATGCGCGTGAAGATCGCTTCAGCGTTGAACAACAGCACGTCCGGTTCCAGTTCGTAGATTTCGCGAATGCCGTCGCTGGCATAGATCACGCTGAACCGCCCGTCGAACTCCATTTTGAACTGATAGATACCACCGGGAACGTGCGCACTGAGCTTCTTCAGCAACACATCCCGCGCCGCCAGCACTTCGTGCACGCGTTTGCGCTCGGTGATGTCGATGCAGATCGCCAGATGGCCAACCCACAAACCTTGCTCATCCAGCACCGGTGTGGCCAGCATGTTCACCGGCAGATGGCTGCCATCGCTGCGCACCAGCGTCCACTCGCGCGCCTCGTGACCGCCGACTTCGCCGCCCTCGACGAGCATCGCGTGGCAGGTCGGAATGCTTTTACCGTAGCGCGCGCTCAACTCGGCAGCGCGCGCCGTCAACTCGCGCGGCAGGTGCAGGTTTTCCAGGGTCATATGGCCAACGACGTCGGCACTGCTGTAGCCAAGCATCTGTTCGGCGCCGGGGTTGAAGGTGTTGATCACGCCGCGCAGGTCGGTGGCGATGATCGCCACCTGCGTCGCCGCATTCAGCACGCCGCGTAACTGGCCATGGGTGCCCCGCAGTTCCTGTTCGCTTGCATGCAGTTCCTGGGTGCGCAATTGAACCAGACGCAAGGCACGCTGACGCTGACTGACCAACACGTAGAGCAAGGCGCTGAGCAGCAAACTGAGCAAGCCACCCAGAATGATCACGCTACCAACCGACGAATGGTTAGCCTGAACGAAGGCGTCGCTCGGCAAGATATCGACCTGATAGTCGTGATCGGCCATGCGTACCAGGCGCGTGGCGGACAAGTCGCTCGGCGCCGGCTCGTTGGTCGATTCGAACAACACCTCGTGCTGATCATGGGTCGACATGTCGAGAATGCGCACCGACAGGTAGTCATGGAAGGCATCCGGCAAACCGTCGGCGAGCAGCTGGCGCATGCTGATCACCGCCATCACGTAGCCGAACGATTGGCGCTCGCCATTGCGGCTCACCGGCGCCACCAACAACACGCCACGCGCATAGGACGGCTCGATACTGACCAGGTGCATCGGCTGCGACACCGCCAGACTGCCGAGCTTGTCGGCACGTTGCAGGGTGTCGCGGCGCAACGGCTGCGCCAGCAAGTCGTACCCCAGCGGTGAACCAAGCCGGCTTTGCGTCTGGCTGAAGAGCACCGGCACGTATTCATCGCGCACGCCAGCCAGTTGCAGTTCGCCTTGAGGATGCAATTCTCGCAGGGTGAAGTGACTCAAGCCTTCGTCACGCACCCGCTGCTCGAAAGCGGCGCGCTCGGGCCCGCTGACCTTGAGAGCAAACGAGTAGGCCTGGGTACGCATTAGTAAAGGTTGGGTGTAACCGTCGAATTCGGCGCGGGACACCGATTCAGAGTTGGCAAAGAAGCGCCGCAGACCATCGAGGCGCTGTTCCTGATCCTGAAAGCGTTCTTCGATACGACTGTAACGTTCGTTGGCCAGCAGTTGGAAGCGCTGACGCGTTTGTTGCTGAAACTGATTGAGGGTCGCCCAAGCGAGTAACCCCGTGAGAATTGCACCGGCGAGCAATACCAGCATCGCGACCAGCCAGGCCGAGACGTCTTCGCTGATAAAACCCAGAATCTTAGGGCGCACGGGGTGCAACGACATAAAGACAACTCACACTACGCCAGCATTCACGGGAAAACCCCATTGACCGTGTGTGAGTTATAGCTATTAGCCACTAATTTAGCTAGCGCGGGCAGATCCACGGAGCCTTTAAAAATCAAGGCTCTGTGGATCCAACCCGGCAAAGCGTCAACGAGCCGTGATTTTCCAGGCGCGGTGGATCTTGGTGTTGCGGGCAAAATCCGGATCAATGGTCTGCGCGCTGATTTCCTCGACCGCGTAGCGCTCGGCGAGGTTTTCTTCCAACTGGAACTTGCGGAAGTTGTTGGAGAAATACAGCACGCCACCGGTTGCCAAACGCGCCATGGCCAGGTCAATCAACTGCACCTGATCACGTTGCACGTCGAAGATGCCTTCCATGCGCTTGGAGTTGGAGAACGTCGGCGGATCGATGAAGATCAGGTCGTACTCGTCACGACTGCTTTCCAGCCACGCCATCACATCGCCCTGCTCCAGACGGTTCTTGTCGGAGAAACCGTTCAGCGACAGGTTGCGGCGCGCCCAGTCGAGGTAAGTTTTCGACAGGTCGACACTGGTAGTGCTGCGCGCGCCGCCCTTGGCCGCATGCACACTGGCGGTCGCGGTGTAGCAGAACAGATTGAGGAAGCGCTTGCCGGCGGCCTCTTTCTGGATGCGCATGCGCATTGGCCGGTGATCGAGGAACAGGCCGGTGTCGAGGTAGTCGGTGAGATTGACCAGCAACTTCACGCCGCCTTCGCTGACTTCATTGAACTTGCCCTGCGCAGCCTGACGCTCGTATTGCTTGGTGCCGCTCTGGCGCTCGCGGCGTTTGACCACCACGCGGCTCTTGTCGACGTTGAGCGCCTGCGGAATCGCTGCCAGCGCATCGAACATGCGCGCCGAGGCTTTTTCCGGGTCGATAGACTTCGGCGCGGCGTATTCCTGCACGTGCACCCAATCGTGGTACAGGTCGATGGCCATCGCATATTCAGGCATGTCGGCATCGTAGACGCGGTAGCAATCGATGCCTTCGCGCTTGACCCACTTGCCCATCGCCTTGAGGTTCTTTTGCAGACGGTTGGCAAACATCTGCCCGCCTTCGCTCAAGCGCGGCTGCTCGATCACCGGCGCCGGGGCTGGCGTCGGTTTGATCGGGTTGCCGTTCTTGTTGAACTTGCGCTCTTGCGGCTCGTCCGGAGTCAGATCGTAAGCCGCTTGCTCGCGCTCGGCTTGACGTTGTTCCGGGGTCCGACGCTCGCCGGTGACGAACTGATCCGGCAGAACCTTGATCAACAGCAGCTTGCACGGCAACGCGCCGTTCCAGAACGAATACTGTTTGTGGCTGCGGATGCCCATGCGCTTGCCCAGATCCGGCGCGCCGGTGAACACCGCCGCTTCCCAGTTCAGGCAGGCCTGACGCAGGCGTTCGCCAAGATTCTGGTAGAGATAGAGCAGGCTGGCTTCGTCGCCGAGACGCTCGCCGTACGGCGGGTTGCAGATCACCAGACCTTTCTGGTTCTGGTCCGGGCGCGGCTCGAAGGTCGCGACTTCGCCCTGATAGATCTTGATCCATTCGCTGAGGCCAGCGCGCTCGACGTTGTTGCGGCCCGGCTGAATCAGTCGCGGGTCGGCTTCGTAACCGCGAATCCACAGCGGTGGCTTGGCCAGACCGGCAGCGGCGCGTTCGACGGCTTCTTCATGGAGTTTTTTCCACAGCGCCGGCACGTGACCGAGCCAGGCCGTGAAACCCCACTGCTCACGACGCAGGTTCGGCGCCATATCGGCGGCGATCATTGCTGCTTCGACGAGGAACGTACCGACACCGCACATCGGGTCAGCCAGCGCGCCGCCTTCAGCGGCAATGCGCGGCCAGCCGGAGCGGATCAGGATCGCCGCTGCGAGGTTTTCCTTCAGCGGCGCCGCGCCCTGCTGCAAACGATAGCCGCGCTGGTGCAGGCTGTGCCCGGAGAGGTCGAGGGAGAGGATCGCTTCGCCACGATCCAGACGCAGGTGAATGCGCAGATCCGGGTTGAGCTTGTCGATCGACGGGCGGTCGCCCTGCGGGGTGCGCAATTTATCGACGATGGCGTCTTTGACTTTCAGCGCACCGAAATGCGTGTTGTCGATGCCCGAGCCATGACCACTGAATTCAACGGCCAGGGTGCCGTCGCTGAGCATGTGATCCTGCCATTCGATGTCGAGCACGCCGTGATAGAGGTCTTCAGCGTCTTTCATCGGGAAACGCTTGAGCACCAACAGCACCCGGTTGGCCAGACGCGACCAGAGGCACAGGCGATAAGCGGTTTCCATGGACGCCATGCCACGCACGGCGGAAGTGTGCTCGCGCGCTTCTTCAAGGCCAAGCCCGACGGCTTCCTCGATGAGCAGGCCTTCAAGGCCTTTAGGGCAAGTGAGGAAGAGTTCGAAACGGTCGGACATGGTATTTCCAGAGCCTTTGGCTAGTGAATCGGCAACGCATTGCCGATCCGGTTTTCAATCAGGCGCTTTTCTTAAAGAGCGCCCGCGTGGCACGAAGGTGTGCCGTTCCATCCCCGCTGCTCGGGTTAAAAGAGCTTAGATGCCAGGACAGATAAAAAAGTTGATGCAACAAAAAGTCTTAAAACGACCCTTCGTCGAATAGTACCCCAGCGCAAACGTGGGTCATTCTCACTAAAGAATTAACCCCATCATCCAGCGCGGGGCCGATCATACCGGGGTTTGCCCAATAAACATTCAATAAATACGCAGTTACTTATCGCTATAGCACCCTTTTCGTTACGTGCTTATGACAAAACGGTCATTCCATCGCTGTGACTCATTGGTTAGAACTGAGCACAGGTTGACGTCGCAACGGCGTCAACACCTTGGCTCGCCACGCCGGCAGCGAGCCGCACCATGGCAGGTTTTTTCTGCCAGACCTCAGTTGAGGTCAACGCGATACAAAACAGTCAACAAGTGAGGGAAACACCCTATGAGAAGACTTAAGCGTGATCCGTTGGAAAGAGCATTTTTGCGCGGATATCAATATGGCGTTGGTGGCAAATCCCGTGAGCTTTGCCCATTTACTCTACCGTCGGTACGTCAAGCCTGGATTAACGGCTGGCGAGAAGGACGCGGCGACAACTGGGACGGTATGACCGGCACTGCGGGAATCCACAGACTCAACGAACTTCACGCCGTCGGCTGACACAGGGCATTTATTCCGACACGACAATCTGAATTTGTAACAAATTAACCACGCACGTCCTTCCCGGACGGCGGGCTACGGCCCAGGGGCTCCTTCGAGGAGCCCTTTTTATTGCATGGTTTTTTGTGCCGAGCGCATAACCTGTAGGAGTGAGCCTGCTCGCGATAGCGGTCTGTCAGTCGCTGATGAAGTGACCGAAAGAAAGCTATCGCGAGCAGGCTCACTCCTACAAGGGAACAGTGGTGTCTATGGATCAGCGCAGGGCGGCGATCGCGTCGACCGACTCGCGAATCAACGCCGGGCCTTTATAGATGAAGCCCGAATAGATCTGCACCAGGCTCGCACCCGCGAGAATTTTCTCCGCAGCATGCTTGCCTTCAGTAATCCCGCCAGCAGCAATGATCGGCAAACGCCCAGCCAGCTCACCGGCCAGCACCTTCACGGTATTGGTGCTCTTCTCCCGCACCGGCGCACCCGACAAACCGCCCGCCTCGTCGCCATGCTCCATGCCTTCAACGCCGACACGGCTCAGCGTGGTGTTGGTGGCGATCACCGCGTCCATACCGGTTTCGATCAGCGCCTGTGCTACCTGAACGGTTTCTTCATCGGTCATGTCCGGGGCAATCTTGATCGCCAGCGGCACATGCTTGCCGTGACGCAAGGCCAGTTCGGCACGACGCGTAGCCAGATCGGCGAGCAATTGCTTGAGCGAATCACCGAACTGCAAGCTGCGCAGGCCCGGCGTGTTCGGCGAACTGACGTTAACCGTCACGTAGCTGGCGTGGGCGTAAACCTTGTCCAGGCAGATCAGGTAGTCGTCAACCGCGCGCTCAACCGGCGTGTCGAAGTTCTTGCCGATGTTGATGCCCAGCACGCCTTTGTATTTCGCTGCTGCCACCCGCGCCAGCAAGTTATCCACACCGAGGTTGTTGAAACCCATGCGGTTGATGATCGCTTCGGCTTCCGGCAGGCGGAAGATCCGCGGCTTCGGGTTGCCCGGCTGCGGACGCGGGGTCACGGTGCCGATTTCGACAAAACCGAAACCCAGTTGTGCGAAGCCATCGATGGCCGCGCCGTTCTTGTCCAGACCGGCCGCCAGCCCCACCGGGTTCGGGAACTCCAGCCCCATGACCGTCACCGGTTTCTTCGCCGGCGCCTTGCACAGCAAGCCGTTGAGGCCCAAACGCCCACCCGCGCCGATCAGATCCAGCGACAGGTCGTGGGAGGTTTCCGGGGAAAGTTTGAACAACAGCTGACGGGCCAGGGTGTACATGGGCGGCGATGACTCGGGCGGCGAAAAGAGGCGGCGATTATAGCCGGGCAACGACCCACCGCGCGAGGCGCACGCGCAAATCACTGGCACTGGCATATGCCTTGCACCCTCTTCGCTATCAGCGCGCAGGCCAATGAAGGCAGGCGGGCAAGGACAATGGCGTCGTCCCGGATTTTGCCTGCGCAAAGTCCGTGGCGACGCTTTTTTTCGAGGTAGCGTTGGATGAATGAACCTTCGGTAGGGCCACTGGCCTGGGTCAATGGCAGCGATGCCCCGGAAAAAACTGCGATCAACCTCGGCTTCATGGCGTTGAGCGACTGCGCGTCGGTTGTCGTTGCTGCCACTCAAGGCTTTGCCCAGCCTTACGGACTAACGCTGAACCTGAAGCGCCAGGCTTCATGGGCCAATCTGCGCGACAACCTGGTCAGCGGTGAACTCGACGCGGCGCACAGTCTGTACGGATTGATTTACGCCGTGCATCTGGGCATTGGCGGCGTCGCTCCGACCGACATGGCGGTGCTGATGGGCCTCAATCAAAACGGTCAAAGCATCAATGTGTCCCACAACCTGCAACACCTCGGCGTGACCAGTCCTGAAGCGCTGGACCGCCACGTGCACCAAAGCCGCGCAAAACTGACCTTCGCCCAGACCTTTCCCACCGGCACGCACGCGATGTGGCTGTATTACTGGCTGGCGAGTCAGGGCATTCATCCACTTCAGGATGTCGACAGCGTGGTGGTGCCACCGCCACAAATGGTCGCGCACTTGCAGGCCGGGCGCATTGATGGCTTCTGTGTCGGCGAGCCGTGGGCGGCCAGCGCGGTGCAGCAGGATCTTGGGTTTACCTTGGCGACCAGCCAGACCATCTGGCCCGATCACCCGGAAAAAGTCCTTGGCTGCACCCGCGAATTTGCCGAGCAATACCCCAACACTGCGCGAGCGTTGGTGATGGCGATCCTCGAAGCCAGCCGTTTCATCGAAGAAAGCCCGGAGAACCGCCGCAGCACCGCGCAATTGCTGAGTGCGCCGGAGTATCTCGATGCTCCGCTGGCCTGCATCGAACCACGTTTTCTCGGTGACTATGCCGATGGCCTCGGCAATCGCTGGCAGGATCCGCACGCGCTGCGTTTTCACGGCAATGGCCAAGTGAATTTGCCGTACTTGTCCGATGGCATGTGGTTCATGACCCAGTTCCGCCGCTGGGGCTTGTTGCGTGAAGATCCGGATTACCTCGCCGTCGCCCGCCAGGTTCAGCAGCTTGATCTCTATCGCGAGGCCGCCACGGCGCTCGGCGTTGCCGCGTGGGGCAGCGACATGCGCAGCAGCCAGTTGCTCGACGGCAAGATCTGGGACGGCAGCGATCCCGCTGGTTATGCGCGCAGTTTCAAGCTGCACGCGATGAGCGACGACGTCGCCCTTCTCGCCCGCCGCTGACAGGAGACCGCGAACATGTTGCGCATTCTGTTGATCAACGACACAGCGAAAAAAGTCGGACGCCTTAAAGCCGCGCTGACCGAGGCCGGTTTCGAAGTAATCGACGAATCCGGGCTGACCATCGACCTGCCCGCGCGCGTCGAAACGGTGCGCCCGGACGTGATCCTGATCGATACCGAGTCACCGAGCCGCGATGTCATGGAGCAAGTGGTACTGGTCAGCCGCGACCAACCTCGGCCAATCGTGATGTTTACCGATGAACATGATCCGGGGGTGATGCGCCAGGCGATCAAGTCCGGGGTCAGCGCGTACATCGTCGAAGGCATTCACGCCCAGCGTTTGCAGCCGATTCTCGATGTCGCGATGGCGCGTTTCGAGAGTGATCAGGCGTTGCGTGCGCAGCTGCACGCGCGTGACCAGCAATTGGCTGAGCGCAAGCGCATTGAGCTGGCCAAAGGGTTGCTGATGAAGATGAAGGACTGCAATGAGGAAGAGGCTTACACCCTGATGCGGCGCCAGGCCATGAGCCGGCAGCAGAAGCTGATTCAGGTGGCGGAGCAGATTATTGCGATGAGTGAGTTGCTCGGCTGAATCAAGATCAAAGGATCGCAGCCTTCGGCAGCTCCTACAGGAGACTGCATTCCACTGTAGGAGCTGCCGAAGGCTGCGATCTTTTGATCCTTGGCACAAATCTCGCTATGTAAACAGAACAGGTAACCAACGGCGGTTGCCCCACCTACGACAAAGACGTCGCTCACCCGTTCGCCCAACCGGCGCATCAGGTAGCGACGTTTTTGCGTTTTGGCCCCACAGCTCGGGGCCGGTGGTGCGGCCGTGGCGGCGCCCCACCTGCTGTTGCATGACTCCTTTCGAGACTCTTTTCAGCTGAGGTGCGCGATGAATTCAAGCTTCTGGAAATCCGGCCACACCCCGACCCTGTTCGCGGCCTTCCTCTATTTCGACCTGAGTTTCATGGTCTGGTACCTGCTCGGCCCGCTGGCGGTGCAGATCGCCGCCGACCTGCACTTGACCACGCAACAACGTGGCCTCGTCGTCGCCACGCCGATCCTCGCCGGTGCCGTACTGCGCTTCGTGATGGGTATGCTCGCCGATCGGCTCTCACCGAAAACCGCCGGGCTGATCGGTCAGGTCATTGTGATTTGCGCGCTGTTCGGTGCCTGGAAAATCGGCATTCATAGCTACGAGCAGGCGTTGGTACTCGGCCTGTTCCTCGGCATGGCCGGCGCGTCGTTTGCTGTTGCGCTGCCGCTGGCTTCGCAATGGTATCCGCCACAGCATCAGGGCAAAGCCATGGGCATTGCCGGTGCGGGCAACTCCGGTACCGTGTTCGCCGCGCTGCTGGCGCCGGTACTCGCCGCCGCGTTCGGCTGGAGCAATGTCTTCGGTTTCGCCCTGATCCCGCTGATCCTGACGCTGGTGCTGTTCGCCTGGCTGGCGAAGAACGCGCCAGAACGGCCAAAAGCCAAAGCCATGACTGACTACTTCAAAGCCTTGGGCGACCGTGACAGCTGGTGGTTCATGTTTTTCTACAGCGTGACCTTCGGCGGCTTCATCGGCCTGGCCAGCGCCCTGCCCGGCTACTTCAACGATCAATACGGCCTGAGCCCGGTGACTGCCGGTTACTACACCGCCGCCTGCGTGTTCGGCGGCAGTCTGATGCGGCCGCTGGGTGGCGCACTGGCTGACCGCTTCGGTGGCATCCGCACGCTGCTGGCGATGTACACCGTTGCCGCCATCTGCATCGCTGCCGTCGGCTTCAACCTGCCAAGTTCCTACGCGGCACTCGCCCTTTTCGTCTGCACCATGCTCGGTTTAGGGGCAGGCAACGGTGCGGTTTTTCAACTGGTGCCACAGCGTTTTCGTCTCGAGATCGGCGTCATGACCGGACTGATCGGCATGGCCGGCGGCATCGGCGGTTTTGCCTTGGCCGCTGGCATGGGCGCGATCAAACAGAGCACCGGCAGCTATCAACTGGCCCTGTGGTTGTTCGCCAGCCTGGGCGTATTGGCGTGGTTTGGCCTGCACGGCGTCAAGCGTCGCTGGAGAACCACCTGGGGCTCGGCAGCGGTGACGGCGGCGCGGGTCTGAAGCATCAATGGCCCTGCAACTGAGTTTTGCCGAAGCCAGCGCCACCGGCCCGCGCGCGGAGAATCAGGACGCTTTGCGCCTGGTCACGCCCGCTCCGGCGTTGGCGGCAAGCAAGGGTTATCTGTTCGCCATCGCCGACGGCGTCAGCCAGTGCGCCGATGGCGGACTGGCTGCGCGCTCGACGTTGCAGGCGCTGGCGCTCGACTACTACGCCACACCGGAAACCTGGAGCGTGGCGCAGGCGCTGGATCGCCTGCTGCTCGCGCAAAATCGCTGGCTGCAGGCCAATGGCGGTGGGCAACCGCTGCTCACCACGGTCAGTGCTCTGGTCATGCGTGGTCGGCGCTTTACCCTCGCCCATGTCGGCGATTGCCGGGTTTATCGCTGGCACGCCGAGCGCTTGCAGCGGATCTCGGAAGATCACGTCTGGGAGCAGCCGGGCATGCAGCATGTGCTCAAACGTGCGCTGGGGCTGGATCAGCATCTGGTGCTGGATTTCCTCGACGGCGAACTGCGTGACGGCGAAAGCTTTGTGCTGCTCAGCGACGGGGTCTGGTCGACGTTGGGCGATACCGCGATTGCGGCGATTCTGCGTGATCAGCCGGATCTGCGCAGCGCAGCGCAGACGCTGGTCAACGCCGCGCATCTGGCGGGGAGCCAGGACAATGCCAGTGCTTTGCTGGTGCGGGTGGATGCTTTGGGTGAGGCCAGTATCGGCGATGCGCTGATTCATTTGCAGCAATGGCCCCTGCCGCCACCGTTGAAACCCGGTCAGTCGTTCGAAGGCTGGCAAGTGCTGGACGTTGTCGCTCAGAGCCAGCAATCGCTGCTGTATCGGGTGCTTGATGGACAAGGTCAGACGTGGCTTCTGAAAACCCTACCCACGCGTTCCGCCGATGATTCCTACGCCGGGCAAGCGCTGTTGTCCGAGGAATGGTTTCTGAAACGCGTAGCCGGTCGCCACTTTCCTGAAGTCCATGCCTGCCAGCAGCGTCAGCATTTGTACTACGTGATGCGGGAATATTCCGGAAGGACTCTGGCACAGCTCGAGCTTTTGCCCTTGGCGCAATGGCAGGACCTCGCCGAACGCCTGCTGCGTGCGGTCGGCCTGCTGCATCGGCGGCAGATTCTGCATCGCGACATCAAACCGGAAAACCTGCATTGGGGTGACGACGGTGAATTGCGCCTGCTCGATTTTGGCCTGGCGTATTGCCCGGGGTTGTCCGAAGACGCGCCGTCGACACTGCCAGGCACTCCGAGCTACATCGCCCCGGAAGCGTTCCGCGGTGATCCGCCGAGTGCGCAGCAGGATTTGTATGCGGTCGGTGTGACCCTGTATTTCCTGCTGACCGGGCATTTCCCCTATGGCGAGATCGAAGCGTTTCAGCGGCCGCGATTTGGTGTCGCGGTGAGCGCCAGTCGCTATCGGCCCGATCTGCCGGACTGGCTGGCGCAGAGTCTCGAGCGCGGGGTGGCCGCTGATCCGCAACAACGGTTTGAAACGGCTGAGGAATGGTTGCTGGTGCTGGAACAGGGTGAGCGGCGCAGTTTGAGTGTGCGGCCTCGGCCCTTGCTGGAGCGCGAGCCGCTGAAGGTCTGGCGGACAATGGCATTGGTGGCTTTGCTTGGGAATCTGGTGCTGCTGGTTTTGTTGTTTCATCACTGACACCGCGTCGCGGCCATCGCGAGCAGGCTCACTCCTACAATTTGAAATGCGTCCCCTGTAGGAGTGAGCCTGCTCGCGATGACGTCAGCCCAATCACCACAAATCCATCTGCCTGAATGCCCCACGAACGAGCAACCCGCTTCGAATCAGTGCAAAAAATCCATCCTCAAAATCCCTCGCCCCCAATAAACCCGCCACCGTCCCCACTTGGCACAACCACTGCATTACCCCACTCAACACACACATAAAGCCCAGCCTTCAACGACGAAGGCTGCGCTTCCCGAGAGAACGGGACCAGGACAAAGGCGTCCTCGCTAGGCAACTAGCGGGACGCCTTTTTTGTTTGCGCAAAATTTCTCGAGCAAGGCCTGACTGCCCACAAGAGGCCAGCCGCAGCTCCCCGGAGAACCTGATGAAAAAACTCAAACTGGTGATGATCGGCAATGGCATGGCCGGGGTCCGCACCCTCGAAGAACTGCTCAAGCTGAGCAACGAGCTGTACGACATCACGGTCTTCGGCGCCGAGCCGCACACCAATTACAACCGCATCCTGCTTTCGCCGGTGCTGGCCGGTGAGCAGACCTTCGAAGAAATCGTGCTCAACGATCTCGACTGGTACCTGCAAAACAACATCAAGTTGTTGCTCAACCGCAAAGTGGTGGAGATCGATCGGGTCAAACGCCGGGTGATCGCCGAGGATGGCACCGAGGCCGAATACGATCGCCTGCTGATCGCCACGGGTTCGACACCGTTCATCCTGCCGATCCCCGGCAACACTCTGCACGGCGTGATCGGCTACCGCGACATCGCCGACACTCAAGCGATGATCGACACCGCGAAAACCCACAAACACGCGGTGGTCATCGGCGGCGGCCTGCTCGGTCTTGAAGCGGCCAACGGCCTGATGCTGCGCGGCATGCACGTCACCGTGGTGCATATCGGCGAATGGTTGCTGGAACGGCAACTGGACAAGACCAGCGGCCAACTGCTGCAAAGCGCCCTCGAATCCCGCGGCCTGCACTTCCGTCTGTGCGAACAGACCCAGGCACTGCACGACGCCGGCAATGGCCGGGTCGGCTCGGTGCAATTCAAGAACGGCGACATCATCCCCGCTGATCTGGTGGTGATGGCCGCCGGTATTCGTCCTAACACCGAACTCGCTGAGAAGGCCGGCATCCCGTGCAATCGCGGGATTCTGGTCAATGACACGCTGCAAACCTACGATCCGCGCATCTACGCGATCGGCGAGTGCGCCAGCCATCGCGGGATTGCCTACGGTCTCGTCGCGCCGCTGTTCGAACAGGCCAAGGTGTGCGCCAACCACCTCGCCCAATTGGGTTTCGCTCGTTATCAGGGCTCGGTGACATCGACCAAATTGAAAGTCACCGGCATCGACCTGTTTTCCGCTGGCGACTTCATGGGCGGCGAAGGCACCGAGACCATCACCCTCTCCGACCCGATTGGCGGCGTGTACAAAAAACTGGTTATCAAGGATGACGTGCTGGTCGGCGCCTGTCTGTACGGCGATACGGCAGATGGCGGTTGGTATTTCCGCCAGATTCGTGAGAATCACGCCATCGGCGAGATCCGCGATCACCTCATGTTCGGCGAAAATGCTTTGGGCGACGTAGGACATCAGGGCCAGGACAAAGCCATGGTCATGGCTGACACCGCCGAAGTCTGCGGCTGCAACGGCGTGTGCAAAGGCACCATCGTCAAAGCGATTCAGGAGCACGGCCTGTTCAGCGTCGATGAAGTGAAGAAACACACCAAGGCGGCCAGCTCCTGCGGTTCCTGCGCCGGGCTGGTCGAGCAGATCCTGATCAACACCGTCGGCGGCGCGGCGGACGTCAAACCGAAAAGCGAAAAAGCCATCTGCGGTTGCAGCGACCTCAATCACGGCCAGATCCGCCAAGCCATTCGCGAGCAGCATCTGCTGACCATCGCCGGCACCATGAGCTACCTCAACTGGCGCACGCCGAACGGCTGCGCAACGTGCCGCCCGGCCCTCAACTATTACCTGATTTCCACTTGGCCCGGCGAAGCCAAGGACGACCCGCAATCGCGCCTGATCAACGAACGCGCGCACGCCAACATCCAGAAGGACGGCACTTACTCGGTGGTGCCCCGGATGTGGGGCGGCGTGACCAATCCTTCGGAACTGCGGCGGATTGCCGACGTGGCCGACAAGTACAACGTGCCGATGGTCAAGGTTACCGGCGGTCAGCGCATCGATTTGCTCGGCATCAAGAAGCAGGACTTGCCCGGCGTCTGGAAAGACCTCGACATGCCGTCCGGGCATGCCTACGGCAAATCCATCCGCACCGTGAAGACCTGCGTCGGCAGCGAATTCTGCCGCTTCGGCACGCAAAACTCGACACAACTGGGCATCGAGCTTGAGCACGACCTGTTCAACATGTGGTCACCGCACAAAGTGAAACTCGCTGTTTCCGGATGCCCACGCAACTGCTCGGAAGCAGGGATCAAAGACGTAGGAATCATCGGCGTCGACTCCGGCTGGGAGATGTACATCGGTGGCAACGGCGGGATAAAAACCGAGGTCGCCGAATTTTTCGTCAAGCTGAAAACCGCCGAAGAAGTCCGCGAATACAACGGTGCGTTCCTGCAGCTGTATCGCGAAGAGGCCTTCTACCTCGAACGCACCGTGCACTACCTGCAACGGGTCGGCATGGAACACATCAAGAAAGCCGTGCTGGAAGACCCGGAACGCCGCAAAGCCCTGAACGAGCGCCTGCAATTCTCCCTGTCGTTCGAGCAAGACCCTTGGAAAGAACGCTTGGCGCAGCCGCAACTGAAGAAAGAATTCGACGTAATTCCCGTGAAAAATCTGGAGGTGCCAGCATGAACTGGCTGGATATCTGTGCTCTCGAAGAGATCAACGCCCTCGGCTCGCGGATCATTGCCGGACCAAAAGGTGACATTGCGATTTTTCGTACAAGTGACGATGAGGTTTTCGCCCTCGACGACCGCTGCCCGCACAAGGGCGGGCCGTTGTCGCAAGGTTTGATCTACGGCAAACGCGTCGCCTGCCCGCTGCACAACTGGCAGATCGACCTCGAGTCCGGTGAAGCTCAGGCGCCGGACATCGGCTGCGCGCACCATCACCCGGCGCGGGTCGAAAACGGGCGCGTGCAGCTGGCTCTGCGGGACGCCATCTGATGAGCCGCCAGACGACCGCCTCGACCTGCTGTTATTGCGGAGTCGGCTGCGGCGTGCTGATCGAACATGATGGCGAGCGCATCCTCGGCGTCAGCGGCGATCCGGCGCATCCGGCCAACTTCGGCAAACTGTGCAGCAAAGGCTCGACCCTGCACCTGACCGGCGACCTCGCGGCCCGCGCGCTGTACCCGGAATTGCGTCTGGGCAAAGGCCTGGCGCGCAGTCGCACCGATTGGGACACCGCGCTTGAACATGCTGCCAACGTGTTCGCTGAAACCATCGCCGAGCACGGCCCGGACAGCGTGGCGTTCTATATCTCCGGGCAACTGCTGACCGAGGATTACTACGCCTTCAACAAACTCGCGCGAGCGCTGGTCGGCACCAACAACATCGACAGCAATTCACGCCTGTGCATGTCCTCGGCGGTGGTCGGTTACAAGCGCAGCCTTGGCGCTGATGCTCCGCCTTGCAGCTATGAGGACCTGGAGCTCAGCGATTGCGTGATGATCGTCGGCAGTAACATGGCCTACGCCCATCCGGTACTTTTTCGTCGGCTGGAAGAGGCAAAAACCCGACGTCCGCAGATGAAAGTCATCGTTATCGATCCACGGCGCACCGACACCTGCGACCTCGCCGATCTGCACTTGGCGATTCTGCCGGGCACAGATGTCGCTTTGTTTCATGGGATTTTGCATCTGCTGTTGTGGGAAGACTGGGTTGATCGCGACTTCATCAAAGCGCACACCGAAGGCTTGGCTGAACTGAAAAATCTGGTGCGCGATTACACCCCGCAAATGGTTTCGCAACTGTGCGGGATCAGCGTCGAGCAATTGCAGCAGTGCGCCGAATGGGTGGGGACTTCACCAAGTTTCCTGTCGCTGTGGTGCATGGGTTTGAACCAGTCCACGGCCGGCAGCGCGAAGAACAGTGCGTTGATCAATCTGCACCTGGCCACCGGGCAAATCGGCCGGCCGGGTGCAGGACCTTTCTCTTTGACGGGTCAGCCAAATGCCATGGGCGGACGCGAAACGGGTAGCTTGTCCAATTTGCTGCCAGGGCATCGCGAGGTGGCCAACCCTGAACACCGCGCCGAAGTCGCGGCTTACTGGGGTGTGGATCGGCTACCGGAGAGTACCGGCCTCAGCGCCATCGAACTGTTCGAGCAGGTGCGCAGCGGCAAGATCAAGGCGTTGTGGATTGCCTGCACCAACCCTGCGCAATCGATGCCGGATCAACATTCGGTACGAGCAGCGCTTGAGGCCTGCCCGTTTGTAGTTCTGCAAGAAGCCTTTCGCACCACTGAAACCGCGGCATTCGCTGATCTGCTGCTACCCGCAGCCAGTTGGGGCGAGAAGGAAGGCTCGGTGACCAATTCCGAGCGGCGCATTTCCCACGTACGCAAAGCGATTCTCCCACCCGGTGAAGCGCGTCCGGATTGGGCGATCACGGTGGATTTCGCACAACGTCTGGAGAAACGTCTACGTCCCGCCGAATCTAGCCTGTTTACCTTTAACCAACCTGCGCAGTTGTTCGATGAATTCAAAGGGCTGACGCACGGGCGGGATCTGGATATGTCCGGGATCAGTCATGCGCTGATCGACGAGATCGGACCGCAGCAATGGCCCTTCCCTGTCGGCGCGCGGCAAGGAACGCCAAGACTGTACGAGGACGGGATTTTCCCAACCGCCAACGGACGCGCGCAATTCATAGCCGACCCTTATCGCGCCGCCAAAGAACAGCGCGATGCGCGTTTTCCACTGACATTGATCACTGGACGTCTGCGTGATCAATGGCACGGTATGAGCCGCACCGGTACGGCGGCGCAGTTGTTCGGGCATGTCAGCGAAGCGGTGTTGAGCTTGCACCCGGACGAACTGCGCAGGCATCGCTTGCAGCCGGGAGATCTGGTCAACCTTAAAAGTCGTCGCGGCGCAGTGATCGTCGCGGTTGGCAGCGACGACAGCGTGCGTCCGGGACAGGCGTTTCTGCCGATGCACTGGGGTGACCGTTTTCTCAAGGGCGGCGTGAACAGCCTGACCCTGCCGGCCTTCGATCCATTGTCGAAACAACCGGAACTCAAACACAGCGGCGTGCGCCTGGAAGCGGTGAATCTGCCGTGGCAGTTGTTCGCACTCATCGAAGGCAATGTTCAACAGCATTTCGAGACCCTACGACCGTTGTGTGAGGCATTTTCCTACGTGAGTCTCAGCCTTGTCGGGCGTGAGCGACCGGCATTGCTGATACGCGCTGCCAGCAGCGAGGCGCCGAATCCGCAATTGCTCGGTGAAATCGACCAGTGTCTGTCGCTGATCGACGGTCCGGTATTGGCCTACGACGACCCGCGCCGGTCAATTGGCAAGCGCGTGCGCATTGAAAACGGGCGGATCACCGCGATTCGCCTGGCCGGCGAAACCCTCGCCCGGCATTGGCTGCAAGGGTTGTGGCTGGAGGGCCGTGCGGACGAACAACTGCGGCGCTGGTTGTTGGCACCGATGAGTGCTCCTCCGGGCAGTGCCGGGGCGCAGTTCGCTGCGGATAAAACCCTGTGCAACTGCAAGAACGTCAGCCTCAACGCGGTCTGCGCCGGCATTCGCCAAGGGCTGGATCTGCAAGGCTTGAAAAACAATCTGGGCTGCGGCACGCAATGCGGCTCCTGTGTCCCGGAAATAAAACGCTTGCTGGCTGCCGATGTGCAACCAGTCGCCGTGATCTGATGAGGAAAACCCCATGAATGCAAAAGTCTGGCTGGTGGGCGCTGGCCCCGGCGATCCGGAACTGTTGACCCTCAAAGCAGTGCGCGCCTTGCGCGAAGCCGATGTGGTGCTGATCGACGATCTGGTCAACGACGTGGTGCTGGAGCACTGCCCCGGCGCGCGCATTATTGCCGTAGGGAAACGCGGCGGTTGCCGCTCCACTCCGCAGGCGTTTATCCATCGACTGATGCTGCGTTACGCCCGCCAAGGCAAGTGCGTGGTGCGGCTCAAGGGCGGCGATCCGTGCATTTTCGGCCGTGGCGGTGAAGAGGCGCAGTGGCTGCGTCAGCGAGGGGTTGAGGTGGAGCTGGTCAATGGCATCACTGCCGGGCTGGCCGGGGCGACGCAGTGTGATATTCCGCTGACTTTGCGCGGGGTCGCGCGTGGCGTGACGCTGGTGACTGCGCACACCCAGGATGACAGCCAATTGAACTGGCAGGCGCTGGCGCAGGGTGGCACGACGCTGGTGATTTACATGGGCGTGGCAAAACTGGGCGAGATTCGCGACCAGTTGTTGGCGGGCGGGATGGCGGCAGATACGCCGGTGGCGATGATCGAGAATGCTTCACTGCCGCAGCAGCGCGAATGTCGGAGTGATCTGATGGGCATGAGTGATGACGCAGGTGTTTTCGGATTGAGAAGCCCGGCGATTCTGGTGATTGGTGCGGTGGCGGCTGTTGTTGAAGAGCAAAAGATCGCAGCCTGCGGCAACTCCTACAGGACGTATGCAGAATTCATGTAGGAGCTGCTGAAGGCTGCGGTCTTTTAAAGCTTCAAAGCCAAATCGCAGACAAAGAAAAGCCCGGCCTAAGCCGGGCTTTTCTCGGAGCGGCAGCTAATTACTTAGCTTGAGCTTCAACCTGCGCTTCTACGCGACGGTTAACAGCACGGCCAGCTTCAGTTTTGTTGTCAGCAACTGGGCGGGATTCGCCGTAGCCAACAGACTGAACGCGGGACGATTCAACACCGTACTGGTTGGTCAGAACTTGCTTAACGGCGTTTGCACGACGCTCAGACAGTTTCTGGTTGTAAGCGTCAGGACCGACGGAGTCAGTGTGACCTTCAACAGTAGTGGTGGTGGATGGGTACTGCTTCATGAAATCAGCCAGGTTCTTGATGTCGCCGTAGCTGTTGGTTTTAACAACAGACTTGTCGAAATCGAACTTAACGTCCAGCTCAACACGAACAACTTCAGCAACTGCTGGGCAGCCGTCAGCGTCAACAGTTACGTTGGCTGGGGTGTCCGGGCACTTGTCAACGTTGTCGCAAACGCCGTCGTTGTCGCTGTCGGAGCAGACTTCAGCTGGTGCTGGAACTGGAGCAGCAGCAGGCTTGGAGCCGCCACCGAAGTTCACACCGATACCGACGCTAGGAGCCCACTCGGTGTCGCCCTGGTCGATGTTGTATTGAGCTTCAACGCCAGCACGAGCGTAGAAGTTATCGGTGAAGTACAGCTTGGCACCAGCGCCCAGGTTAGCGAAGGTAGAACGGTTACGACCGTTCGAACCGTTCTGGTCGATGCTCTGGTCGGAGAAACCGGCCGAGACGTATGGACGCAGCATGTCGCCTGGGTTGTTGAAGTGGTACAGAGCGTCCAGGGCGGTGTTAGCGCCTTTTACGTTCTTGCCATCGTCGGCACGTACGTTGTGAACTTCATCGTAGCCCAGACGCAGTTCAACGTCGTCGGTCAGGAAGTAACCGATCGAACCGCCGAACAGGTTGCCGTTGTTCTTGAAGTTACGAGCGCTGTCGAATTGTTCTTTCTTTGCGAAGCCTTCGATTTCAACTGCGCCTTGGCCTTGTGCCAGAGCGCCGAACGAAGTGGCGGCAATCAGAGAACCAATGGCCAAGCCCAAGGTGTTTTTCAGTTTCATCCGTTAAATCCCCATCTGGTGATTGTGAAGCAGTCCCGCAAACCGGGGGACAACTCGGCGGCAAGTCTATCAGAACTTGCCTACACGTAAGAGATATTTGCGCTGAACTAAGTTTCAGCAATGCCTGCAAATTTCTCACGCAATTTATCTAGAGCACGTTTGTAACGCATTTTTGTCGCACTCAAACCCATGTGCATGATGTCTGCGATCTCCTGAAACTCCAGCTCTGCGACAAATCGTAGCACCAGAATTTCGCGGTCGATCGGGTTCACATACACCAGCCAGCGATCAAGTCCGCCCTTCTCCTCGGGTTTGGGCGCCTTTTCTTCGGACGCTTCCTCGAGGGGGTCAAGACTCAATGCGTCCATCAAGCGACGCTTTCGCCGTTCCTTCCGATACTGCGTAATACATTCGTTGTACGTGATGCTATATAGCCATGTCTTGAACTTCGATTTCCCCTCGAAGTTCTTCAGGCCATACAGCACCTTCAACATGACTTCCTGACAGACATCGTCTGCGTCGCGATCGTTCCCAAGATATCTCGCACAGACGTTAAATAATGTTCGCTGGTAACGCCGCATCAGTTCTTCATAGGCGCGCGTCACGTGAAACAGCTCGGTATGCGAGCGCGCGACCAACTCCTCATCAGAGAGCTCGCGGGGGTCGTAGCGCGTAGATAGCGTTTGGGCTTTATTCAAAACAAGTCGTGCCGACAGTCAGGTCAATGTCCACCGCAACCAGCATCAGCTGGCATTTTGCGGCGGCATACATTAGCAGGGTTTGCCGGATTAGCGGCTACTCACATGCTGTTCCAGCAGGATCCGATTGGAGAGAGAGACTAGCTCACCCTCATCGGTCAGCAATGTGGTTTTAACCGTGCCGATCTCTTCGATCTGGCCTTCGACCTCGCCAACACGCACTTGTTGCCCAACCTGATACAACTCACGCACATAGATTCCCGCAAGAATCTGACCGGCAATTTCCCGGCTTCCCAAACCCATGGCCAGCGCAACCGCCAGACCAACGGTAATCAATACAATGACAATCACATGGTTCAGCAGGTCAGTCTTGACCTCGAGCTGACTGATCGCAACCGAGATGCTGATGATGATCACCAGCCCCTGAGCAATGCGTCCCAGCCCGGAAGCGTAGTCCAGGCCTACGCCTTCTGCCGCCCCGCGCACCAGCCCGTTGGCCAGTTGCGCGAGCAAAACACCTACCAGCAATACCAGGGCCGCGCCGAATACTTTCGGCAAATACAGCGCCAACATATCCAGCGTAGCTGAAACTCGCTCAAGTCCAAGGGATTCTGCTGCAGAAACCAAAAATATCAGCAGAACGAACCAATAGACGATTTTGCCGATCAAGGTCGAGATCGGCACTTGCAGCCCGGCTCGCGACATCAATTTGGTCAGGCCGGTGCCGCCCATCAGACGATCGAGGCCCAGTTTGGCGAGCAGCTTGGACAGCAAGGTATCGAGCAGCTTGGCCACGACGAAACCCAACAGCAGCACGACCAGCGCGCCGAACAGGTTCGGAATGAAGTTGGCTACTTTGGTCCACAACGCAGTCATTGCAGTGACGAGGCTCTGAGTCCAGAGGTCGAGTTCCATATTCAATCAGCCTTATCAGCAGTGCGAGCGGTAGGTTTACGAAGACGGGAAACCGGCGAAACATGCGCCGATCCATTATTCAGGGCAATCATCAGCGCGGGCAGCCAACGGCCCAGCAGGCTGAACAGATCACCGGCGCCAACCTGGCGGTTGGCGGTTTTGAGTACGCGGCCCAGGCAGGCATCGTCGTCGCGGCTGGACGGCGAAGCGTTGAGCATGTCGCGCAAAGACTGTTCAAACGGATCGTGCATACGCACCTCTCGTGATGTCTGTGAAAGACGCGGGCAGATTTGGTCGGGTCACATGCGCCATGTTCAGACCCAGCGCAAACGACGAAATAACCACCACTGACCGAAGGCCAGGGCGAGCACCGTCAAACAGGCGATCAGGAAACCATAAGGGCTGCTGGCGAAGGGAATTCCGCCAACATTTATACCCAGCAAACCGGTGATGAAACTCATCGGTAGAAAGATGCAGGTGATGATGCCGAAACGGTACATCGTGCGATTCATACGCTCGCTCAAACGCCGGTCTTCAGCCTCCAGCACAAGCCCCACGCGCTCTCGGGTCAATTCCAGTTCTTCGAGATAGCGGGTCAGGCTGTTGTTCAATTCGTTCCAGTAATCGGCATCGTCATCGACGAACCACGGCATTTTGATCCGCGTCAATTGACCGAAAATATCCCGCTGCGGTGCGAGAAAACGCTTCAGCCCGGCGGCCCTGCGTCGGATGTGCAAAATGGCCCCATGCTCGGGGGTATACCGTTCGTCGGCATCCATCTTTTCTTCTTCTTCATCGGCAATTTCCGAGAGGCAAGTGACCAGATCCTGCACCTTGTTGGTGAGGAACTGCGCCAGATAAAGAATGAGTTCAGAAGCCGTTTTCGGGCCTTTGCCGTCCGCCAATTGTGCCAGCAACTCATCTGTTGCACGCAGAGGACGCAAACGCAAAGAGATGACGCGTTGGGCGGAGGCAAAAATCCGTACCGAGACCATGTCTTCCGGCTCGGCGCCCGGGTTGAGATTGACTCCGCGCAGGAACAGCAGCAGCTCGGAATCCGGCAGCGGCAACAAACGCGGTCGCGTGTTCTCTTCCAGCAGCAAGTCGCAGGTGAATTCGTTGAGCCCGCTGGATTTGCGCAGCCACGTCTGGGTCTGCGGATGACTGCGATCCCAATGCAGCCACAGGCTTTCATGGGCCTGCAGCCGCAAATCGTCGAGCTCAGTCCGGGCTATCGAACGCGCACCGCCTTTTCCGTCCAGCACCAGGGCATGCACCAGCCCCCATTGCGCGTTTTCTTCCTCGAACATCCGCATCCCTTTGTCGACAGGCTTATTCAGGCATCTTCAGCGGGCTCGGCGAGATGATCACGCCGTTGTTGTCCGCATAAATGTACTGGCCCGGGTGGAACGTCACGCCGGCGAAAGTCACCGGGACATTCAGGTCACCGAGGCCGCGTTTTTCGGTTTTCATCGGGTGGCTGGCCAGTGCCTGCACGCCCAGATCGGTTTGCGCGATGACGTCGACGTCACGAATGCAGCCGTAGATCACCAGCCCTTCCCAACCGTTTTTGGCGGCCTTCTCGGCAATCATGTCGCCCAACAGGGCCCTGCGCAGAGAACCGCCGCCATCAACCACCAACACCTTGCCGTTGCCCTTGAGGTCAGCCTGCTCCTTGACCAGAGAGTTGTCTTCGAAGCATTTGATGGTCACGATTTCGCCGCCGAACGAATCACGGCCGCCGAAATTGCTGAACATCGGTTCCAGCACCTGCACCAGCTCCGGATAGGCATCGCACAGGTCAGGCGTGAGGTAATGGTTCATCGAAAAACTCCTGTAACAAGGAAGACGATCAAGGATGACGCATTCTGTTGAGACGAGATCCGGCGGTCGCTGTTTACCTTAGTCCATCCCATGGTCGCTGAACGAACCTGAACAAACGCTGAAACGTAATAGCTAAACAGCCACCAAAAATGACCAGAACCGCACAATGCGTCATATCTTAGCCGCAAGCCAATCTGAACGAAACGCCCTTTTCAGCGGCGCGACTTCAGACTGCTGCGGCCAGATCCGGCTTCTCACCCAGCAGCGGTGTCTGCTGATCGCTCAACCAGCGCGCTACCAACGGCCACACTTCAACCTGCGCCGCTTTGCTCACCAGCATTTCAACATGGCCGAAATTGTCGTTGAAGCCCTGATCACGCCCCAGATTGATGAACTGCTTGTGTTCGGCGCCAATCTGTTCGAACAACTTGCGGCAGGCCCAAGTCGGATCCTGATGATCACCCGCCGCGCTCACCGCCAATACCGGCACCTGAACATCAGCCAGCCCTGCCCACCAATCCTTGTCCTTGTCACCAAAACGGCCGAACAAGCCGTACCAGCGCATGCTTTCCAGCGCCAGACCGATCGGCTCATCTTCCGGGCCACGCTTGAGGCGCGAACCCGACAGCTGCGCAAAACGCTTGAGAATGAAGCGACCACTCCACTCCACCGGTGGGATTTTCAACGGCCAGTAAGTGCGACTGACCTGCGTGCCGAAAAACGCCGCCGAAGCTACGGCAGGCTCGCCTAGGTATTCGCCACCGAGTGCCGCCGCCAAGGTGATGCCGCCCAGCGAATGGCCGATCCAGTGCGGAATCTGCCCGCTCTGCTCACGCACGAACGCGGCAATCGCCGGCAAGTCGTAACGGGCATAATCGGCGACACGGTTGCGTCGGTATTCCTCGTTGCGCTGCGACAAGCCGTGGCCGCGCATCTCCGGAATCCACACGTCGAAACCCAGACGCGTCAGATACGCGCCCAGCCCCAGACCTTTCGGTGAAAACCAGAAGCGCCGATTGGAAAAACTGCCGTGCAGCAGAATCACCGGCACGCCGCGTGGCTGCGAGTCATCAGCCATGCCCAAACGGGTCACAGCGATTTCCACAGACCAGTCGGGGCTGTTGCCGGGTTTCAGGCGATACACGTCTTCGCTCAGATCACCACGCCGTTCGGCGCTGATCAGGGCGACAGGAAACAGGTTGCTGCTGCTTTGCATAATGCTCTTGCACAAAAAAGGGCGGCATCCGAAGGCGCTCGCCCTACTTCAAATCTCAAAGCCCGCCCCTTGTAGGAGTGAGCCTGCTCGCGATTGCGGTGTATCAGCCGACATTTATGGCGGATGTTATGCCGTCTTCGCGAGCAGGCTCGCTCCTACAGGGGAACGGTCCGTTCACATGTTGATCAAGCCGGGGTTTGGCCTTCGGCGAGGAAGAACCAGGTTTCCAGTACGGTGTCCGGGTTCAGCGACACGCTTTCGATGCCCTGTTCCATCAGCCACTTGGCCAGATCCGGGTGGTCGGACGGACCCTGACCGCAGATACCGATGTACTTGCCGGCCTTGTTGCACGCGGCAATCGCGTTGGCCAAGAGCTTTTTGACCGCCGGATTACGCTCGTCGAACAGGTGCGCGATGATGCCCGAATCGCGATCCAGACCCAATGTCAGCTGAGTCAGGTCGTTGGAGCCGATCGAGAAACCATCGAAGAATTCAAGGAATTCTTCAGCAAGGATCGCGTTGGATGGCAGCTCGCACATCATGATCACGCGCAGACCGTTCTCGCCGCGCTTCAAGCCGTTTTCAGCGAGCAGATCGACGACCTGGCTGGCTTCGCCGAGGGTACGGACGAACGGCACCATGATTTCAACGTTGGTCAGGCCCATCTCGTTGCGCACACGTTTCAGCGCGCGGCATTCAAGCTCGAAGCAGTCGCGGAACGATTCGCTGATGTAACGCGAAGCGCCACGGAAGCCCAGCATCGGGTTTTCTTCTTCCGGCTCGTAGAGCTTGCCGCCGATCAGGTTGGCGTATTCGTTGGACTTGAAGTCCGACAGACGCACGATGACTTTTTTCGGCGTGAACGCTGCAGCCAGGGTGCTGATGCCTTCCACCAGTTTGTCGACGTAGAAGTCGACCGGGTCGTTGTAACCGGCGATACGCTTGTCGACGCTGTCCTTGATTTCCTGCGGCAGACCGTCGTAGTTCAACAGCGCTTTCGGGTGCACACCGATCATGCGGTTGATGATGAATTCCAGACGGGCCAGGCCCACACCGGCGTTCGGCAGTTGCGCGAAATCGAAGGCGCGGTCCGGGTTGCCGACGTTCATCATGATCTTGAACGGCAGCTCCGGCATGGCGTCGACGGAGTTCTTCTTGATGTCGAAGCCCAGCTCGCCTTCGAAGATGTAACCGGTGTCGCCCTCGGCGCAAGACACGGTCACGCCCTGGCCATCCTTCAGCAGTTGGGTGGCGTTACCGCAACCGACCACGGCCGGAATGCCCAGCTCACGAGCGATGATCGCCGCGTGGCAGGTACGCCCGCCACGGTTGGTGACGATGGCGCTGGCGCGCTTCATCACCGGTTCCCAGTCCGGGTCGGTCATGTCGGATACGAGCACGTCGCCCGGCTGGACTTTGTCCATTTCGGAGACGTCTTTGATGATGCGCACTTTACCGGCGCCGATGCGCTGGCCAATCGCGCGACCTTCCACCAGCACGGTGCCGGTTTCTTTCAACAGGTAACGTTCCATGACGTTGGCCTGGGTGCGGCTTTTCACGGTTTCCGGACGGGCCTGCACGATGTACAGCTTGCCGTCGTCACCGTCCTTGGCCCACTCGATGTCCATCGGGCAGCCGTAATGCTTTTCGATGATCATCGCTTGCTTGGCCAGCTCGCTGACTTCAGCGTCGCTCAGGCAGAAACGCGCACGGTCAGCCTTTTCAACGTCGATGGTCTTGACCGAACGACCGGCCTTGGCCTCGTCGCCGTAGATCATCTTGATGGCTTTGCTGCCCAGATTGCGACGCAGGATCGCCGGACGACCGGCCTCCAGCGTGCCCTTGTGCACGTAGAACTCATCCGGGTTGACCGCGCCTTGTACAACGGTTTCGCCCAGGCCGTAGGCGCCGGTGATGAACACCACGTCACGGAAACCGGATTCGGTATCGAGGGTGAACATCACGCCGGCAGTGCCGGTTTCCGAACGCACCATGCGCTGCACGCCAGCCGACAGGGCGACCAGTTTGTGGTCGAAGCCCTGGTGCACGCGGTAGGAAATGGCACGGTCGTTGAACAGCGAAGCGAACACCTCTTTGGCGGCGCGGATAACGTTTTCCACACCACGGATGTTCAGGAAGGTTTCCTGCTGACCGGCGAACGAGGCGTCCGGCAAGTCTTCGGCGGTGGCGGAAGAACGCACGGCCACGGCCACGTCAGGGTTGCCGGCCGACAGCGCGGCGAACGCGGTGCGGATTTCGGCATTCAGTTTTTCGGGGAATTCGGCTTCCATGATCCATTGGCGGATCTGTGCGCCGGTCTTGGCCAGGGCGTTGACGTCGTCGACGTCAAGCGCGTCGAGGGCCTGGTGGATCTGGTCGTTCAAGCCGCTCAGTTCGAGGAAGTCGCGATAGGCCTGGGCGGTGGTGGCAAAGCCGCCAGGGACCGACACACCGGCGCCTGCCAGGTTGCTGATCATCTCGCCCAGGGATGCGTTCTTGCCCCCCACATGCTCAACATCGTGTTTGCCGAGCTTATCGAGGGAAACTACGTACTCTACCAAGGTGATCTCTCCACTAACTGTGTTGGAAAAGCTCAGAAACCGGCGGCCCGGGGGAGCCTCGGCCGGTTGTATGGCCTGGACCTGGAAAATAAGTGAGAATGCTGGCCATTGGCGGCCAACAAATCGCGCCTATCATATCCAAGAATGCTCATAAGTGTCCTGTGTTGCATAGGCATGCCGATGTGGCGAGTGACTGTTGTTGCCAGACAAGGCGCCGCGACAAGTCATAGCTGGCTATGGCGAGGAGCGGCAACGTAGTATGGCGACAACAGGCGCCGCCACATCGGCATTCCTATGCAACACAGGACACTCACTTAAGGCCCAAGGTGCAAATGAAACGATCTGCTTTCTTCATCTCCGATGGCACCGGCATTACCGCCGAAACCCTGGGTCAAAGCCTTCTGGCGCAGTTCGAAAACATTACCTTCAGCAAATTCACGCGACCGTACATCGACAGCGTTGAAAAAGCGCGGGCCATGGTACAACAAATCAACAAAGCCGCCGAAACCGACGGCTTCCGCCCGATCATCTTCGATACCATCGTCAATCAGGACATCCGTGAGATTCTCGCAACGTCCAATGGTTTCATGATCGACATTTTCTCGACCTTCCTCGCCCCGCTGGAGCAGGAACTGACCGAGCATTCTTCCTACACCGTCGGCAAGTCCCATTCGATCGGGCACAACTCCAATTACATGGAGCGCATCGAGGCGGTCAACTTTGCCCTCGACAACGACGACGGTGCGCGCACCCACTATTACGACAAAGCCGACCTGATACTAGTGGGCGTGTCGCGATGCGGCAAAACCCCGACGTGTCTGTACATGGCGATGCAGTTCGGCATCCGCGCGGCGAACTATCCGCTGACCGAAGACGACATGGAACGCCTGACCCTGCCGAACGCCCTGCGCGCCCATCAGCACAAGCTGTTCGGCCTGACCATCGATCCCGATCGCCTCACCGCGATCCGCAATGAGCGCAAGCCCAACAGTCGCTATTCGAGCTACGCGCAGTGCGAATTCGAAGTGCGTGAAGTAGAGAATCTGTTCCGCCGCGAGAACATCCCCAACATCAACTCCACGCATTTTTCGGTGGAAGAGATTTCGGCGAAGATTCTGGTGGAGAAAGGTGTCGAGCGGCGCTTCAAATAGATTTGCGGTGTCTGTGCGACCGCTATCGCGAGCAGGCTCACTCCTACAGTTGATCTTCAGCGGGCACAGATCATGTGGACGACAGAGATTCATTGTAGGAGTGAGCCTGCTCGCGATGAACGATCACACTGTCTCTGTCAGTGCCTGACTTAAAGCTTCAAAACCTGCAAGCAACAACCGATCATCCCCCACCGAATTACACACACTCACCCGAATGAACTGCGGCACCGCTGCATGCCCCACCGCAAACGCCTCAGCGGTAGCGACCAGATAATTGTTCTCCTTCAACTCCGCCGCAATCTGCGAGGCGCGCCACAACTGCGGCACCTCCACCCAGAAGTGCGGGCTGTAAGGGTGAGTCTTATAGTTCAAGCCTTCCAGAGCAGGCGAAACCAGTTCCTTGCGTCGTCCGATCTCGCTGATCTGCTCGTCCAGCAGGCGCTGGGCCATGCCGCTTTCAATCCAAAGACTGGCGACCTCCATCGATAACGGATTGGCCATCCAGCACGTCGCACGAACGGCTGCACTCAAACGCCCGACCAACGCCTGCGGCGCATGCAGGTAACCGACGCGCAATCCCGCCGAAACAGCCTTGCTCAAACTGCCGATCAACACTGAACGCTCCGGGGCGAAATAACTCAGCGGCAACGGCCGTTGGCGATCCAGCACGGCATGCGCTTCGTCTTCGATGATCAGCAGATTGTGTTGGCGACAGACTTCGGCAATCGCCTCGCGCCGTGGGACAGACATCACCGCCGCCGTAGGATTCTGGATTGTCGGTGTGCAATACAGCGCCGAAACACGATGCTGACGGCAGACATCCTCCAGCGCCGAAGGCAAAAGTCCTTCGTCATCCATCGCCGCGCCAAGCAGTCTTATACCCAACTGACGGGCGACACTGATCAATCCCGGGTAGGACAAATGCTCGGTGACCAGCGTGTCGCCGGCCTTGAGCAGCCCCATCAACGCGCACAGCAAACCATGTTGACCACCGTTGACGCACAGCACCTGATCGGCGTGCGGCACGAATTCGCCATGGCTGAGCCACACCGCTCCCGCCACACGATGCCGTGCCATCCCGGCTTCAGCGGTGTACCCACTCAATTGCCGCAGGACGTCTGGCTCGTTGGCCAGATCCAACAGACTTTGACGCATGAGTTCGGCTTCCTGTCCGGGCATCGGTTGATTTCGACTCATGTCCAGGCAGGTGGATGGCTCATCGCTGACATTGCGAAAGCCTTTGTCCTGCGGCCGATCCATACCGCGCTGACGCACGTAAGTGCCATCGCCTACACGGGCGACGACCAATCCCACACGTTCCAGCTCACCGTAGGCACGGCTGATCGTACCGATGGTCACGCCGAGGCTGTCGGCCAACAACCGATGCGGTGGCAACTTGCAACCGGCCTCGATCACACCCTCATCGATGGCCTGAGCGACACCTTCGGCGAGGCGTTTGTACTTCACGCCGACGCCATTGCTTAGTCCGTCACGGAGGATTGACACCATGGCAATACTTACTTTGACAGTCATTGTCACCCCGAATAGCGTGTTGAAAACAGGTTCAATCAGAAATAGACCGTTTCCGCGATCAGGTCAATTCCACCGTTCGGAGTACGCCCACATGTCGACTGCCGTCAGCACACCGATGAACATCAGCAAACCCTGGCTCGCCGGACTGCTCACCAGCACCTTGTTTCTGATTGTCTGCCTGAGTTGGGGCACCACATGGTTGGGGATCAAGATTGCCGTGGAAAGCGTGCCGCCGCTGACCGCCGCGGGACTGCGCTTTCTGATCGCGTTTCCGCTGTTTCTGAGTTTCGCGTTGTTGCGCAAGGAACCGCTGTTGTTCCCCCGGCAAAGCCGCTGGTTTTGCGTGTTCGTCACGCTGTCGTATTTCAGCCTGCCCTACTACCTGCTCAACTACGGCGAAATGCACGTCTCGTCAGGCCTGACCGCGCTGCTGTTCAGTTGCATGCCGGTGTTTATCCTGTTGTTTTCCGCGCTGTTTCTGCGCGAGAAAATCTACCCGTCGCAAATGCTCGGCATCGCGATTGGTTTCGGCAGCCTGTTCATGATTATTCGCAGCCAGGGTTTGCATCTGGATCAGGCCGAATGGCTGGGAGTGCTGGCGATTCTCTGTGCCGCCGTGATGCATGCGCTGTGCTACGTGGTGACGAAAAAACATGGCAGCGCGATCAGCGTGATCACCTACAACACGCTGCCGATCGGCATTGCCGGGGCGATGTTATTTATTGTCGGCGTGAGCGTCGAGACACCGGTATTCAGGGATGTCAGCGCACGCTCCTGGGCTGCCCTGTTTTACCTCGGACTGGTGGCGTCGGTCGGCGGATTCATCGTTTACTTTCTGCTGCTCAAACGTCTGAACCCGATCATCCTGTCGTTCGTGTTCATCATTTTCCCGGTGTTCGCCGTGATCATCGGCGCCTGGTACGAAGGGCAAACCCTGTCCCGGGAACTGATGATCTATTCGGCGATTTTGTTGAGCGGTTTTGCGATCACCAAATTGCCCATCGAAAAATGGCGTACGCGGCCCGTGTAGGAGCTGCCGAAGGCTGCGATCTTTTGATCTTGTTTTTTACAATCAAAGTCAAAAGATCGCTGCCTGCGCCAGCTCCTACAGGTTTTTCGTCAGATCACAAGTAGGTCGACGAAACGGTTTACCGGGGTGGACTCCAGAAGCGCCTGATCCTTGCACAACGAAAAGATTTCGCCGCTACGCTGGCCGGTGAAACGTGTGGCCAGATTGGCCTTGAACTTGTCCTCCAGCAAAGGAATGCCCTCGACACGGCGCCGGCGATGACCGATCGGGTATTCCACCACGACGTTGTCGGTGCTGCTGCCATCCTTGAAAAACACCTGTACGGCGTTGGCAATCGAGCGTTTGTCGGCTTCGAGGTATTCGCGGGTGAAACGCGGTTCTTCAACGATGACCATTTTCTCGCGCAACACATCGATGATCGGATGCGCCCGATGGAAATCGTCTTCGTATTGCTCGGCGACCAGATTGCCGAAGGCCAGTGGCACGGCGGTCATGTACTGGATGCAGTGGTCGCGGTCGGCGGCATTGGCCAGCGGCCCGACCTTGGAAATGATGCGAATCGCCGATTCATGAGTGGTGATAACGATGCGGTCGATTTCATGCAGACGATTGCGCACTTGCGGATGCAGGGTCACCGCCGCTTCGCAAGCCGTTTGCGCGTGGAATTCGGCGGGGAAGCTGATCTTGAACAGGACGTTTTCCATCACGTAACTGCCGAACGCGCGCGAGAAACTGAAGGCGCGTTTATCTTCCGGTTTCAACGCCAGATCGCTGTTGGTATGGCTGAACAACACGTCATAGAAACCCCACTGTTTCGCAGTCAGCACCCCGGGAATGCCCATCTCGCCGCGCATGGCAATGTCAGCCAGACGTACACCGCGACTCGACGCATCTCCCGCCGCCCAGGATTTTCGCGAACCAGCGTTGGGGGCATGACGGTAAGTGCGCAGCGCCTGACCATCGGCAAACGCGTGGGACAACGCCGACAACAGTTGCTCGCGATTGGCGCCCATCAGTTTGGCGGTGACGGCGGTTGAGGCGACTTTCACCAGAATGACGTGATCGAGTCCTACACGATTGAAGGAGTTTTCCAGGGCGATCACGCCTTGAATCTCGTGGGCCATGATCATTGCTTCCAGCACATCGCGAATGGTCAGCGGTGCTTCAGCGTTGGCCACGCGCTTCTGCGACAAGTGATCCGCAACCGCGAGAATGCCGCCGAGGTTGTCTGAGGGATGCCCCCACTCGGCGGCGAGCCAGGTGTCGTTGTAGTCGAGCCAGCGGACGATGCAGCCGATGTCCCACGCGGCTTTGACCGGGTCGAGGCGAAAAGACGTGCCGGGGACTCGTGCGCCAAACGGCACGACGGTGCCTTCGACCATCGGGCCAAGGTGCTTGGTGCATTCAGGGAAACGCAATGCCAGCAGGCCGCAGCCCAGCGTGTCCATCAGGCAGTTGCGGGCGGTGTCGAGGGCTTCGGCAGATTCGGTTTTGAAGGTGAGGACATAGTCGGCGATGTCCTGCAGGACACGGTCGTAGTCGGGGCGGTTGTTCAGGTCGACGTTGGCGCTCATTGCGGTTCTCCTGTGCGGAAATGATGAGTGGTGCGGTCTTCCTCAGGGCTTGGCGGGTTTGGTCTGGTTGATTGCAGGTCTGGGGTGCCTGCTTGTTTTGTGTTTCTTCAGTGAGTGGCCCCTCACCCTAGCCCTCTCCCGAGGGAGAGGGAACCGATTGGGGGATGCTGTGGAGGTTCACCGACGTGAACGATCGCCATTGAATCCATAATCGATCTGGTCAATGCACAATTTCAAACACCTCGGTCGGCCCCTGAACCCATAATCGACTCAATCTTTCAGGTCGATGTACAACCCCAGACACCTCGGTCGGCCCCCTCTCCCTTTGAGAGAGGGCTGGGCGGGCGGCGTTCCGATGAGGGTGAAAAATCTCAAATCAGAAAGAATCACCCGGGATACGCACGTAGCCTTCCATGAGAACGCGTGCGCTACGGCTCATGATGGCTTTCTTCACCACCCACTCGCCGTTTTCCAGACTGGCTTCAGCGCCAACGCGCAACGTTCCGGACGGATGTCCGAAGCGCACAGCATTGCGTTCAACGCCACCTGCAGCAAGGTTCACCAGCGTGCCGGAAATGGCCGCCGCCGTACCGATCGCCACCGCCGCCGTGCCCATCATCGCGTGGTGCAACTTGCCCATCGACAACGCACGCACCAGCAAATCCACATCACCGGCACCAATCGCCTTGCCACTGGACGCCACGTAATCTGCAGGCTTGGCGACAAACGCGACTTTCGGCGTGTGCTGCCGCTTGGCCGCTTCGTCCAGATTGGAGATCAGGCCCATGCGCAGCGCGCCATAAGCCCGAATCTTCTCGAACATTTGCAGCGCTTGCGGATTGCTGTTGATCGCGCCTTGCAACTCGGTGCCGGTGTAACCAATGTCTTCGGCGTTGACGAAAATCGTCGGGATGCCGGCGTTGATCATGGTCGCCTTGAACGTGCCAACGCCCGGCACTTCCAGCTCATCGATCAGGTTGCCGGTAGGAAACATCGACCCTCCGCCGCCCTCTTCTTCCGCCGCCGGGTCCATGAATTCGACTTGCACTTCAGCGGCCGGAAAGGTCACGCCGTCGAGTTCGAAATCACCGGTTTCCTGCACTTCGCCGTTGGTGATCGGCACGTGGGCAATAATGGTTTTGCCAATGTTGGCCTGCCACACGCGCACCACCGCGACACCGTTGTGCGGAATGCGACTGGCATCGACGAGACCATTGCTGATGGCGAACGAACCGACCGCAGCCGAGAGGTTGCCGCAGTTGCCGCTCCAGTCCACGAACGGCTTGTCGATGGAGACCTGACCAAACAGGTAATCGACGTCGTGATCAGCCTTGGTGCTTTTCGACAGGATCACGGTTTTGCTGGTGCTGGACGTGGCGCCGCCCATGCCATCGATTTGCTTGTCGTACGGGTCGGGGCTGCCGATGACGCGCAGCAATAAAGCGTCGCGAACCGGACCGGGAACCTGCGCCGCTTCGGGCAGATCCTTGAGGCTGAAGAATACGCCTTTGCTGGTACCACCGCGCATATAGGTGGCGGGGATCTTTATTTGTGGTGCGTGAGCCATGATGCTCCTTAACGAGGGCATGGGGCCTGAAACCCCACCCCCACATCAGTTGATTTAAACGGCAACCGCCGACTCTTCAAGGAAGTCCTGAGCGAAGCGCTGCAACACGCCGCCGGCCTCGTAGATCGACACTTCTTCAGCGGTATCCAGACGGCAAGTCACCGGCACCTCAACGCGCTCGCCATTCTTGCGATGGATCACCAAGGTTAGATCCGCGCGCGGTTTGCGCTCACCGATCACGTCGTAGGTTTCGCTGCCGTCGATGGCCAGGGTGTGACGGTCGGTGCCCGCTTTGAACTCCAGCGGCAACACGCCCATGCCCACCAGGTTGGTGCGGTGAATGCGCTCGAAACCTTCAGCGGCGATCGCCTCGACACCGGCCAGACGCACGCCTTTCGCCGCCCAGTCGCGAGACGATCCCTGACCGTAATCGGCGCCGGCGATGATGATCAGCGGCTGCTTGCGTTCCATGTAGGTTTCGATGGCTTCCCACATGCGCATGACCTTGCCTTCCGGCTCGACCCGCGCCAGCGAACCCTGTTTGACCTTGCCGTTTTCCACGACCATTTCGTTGAACAGTTTCGGGTTGGCGAAGGTTGCGCGCTGTGCGGTCAAGTGGTCGCCACGGTGCGTTGCGTACGAGTTGAAGTCCTCTTCCGGCAGGCCCATTTTCGCCAGGTATTCGCCAGCGGCGCTGTCGAGCATGATCGCGTTGGAGGGCGACAGGTGATCGGTGGTGATGTTGTCCGGCAGCACCGCGAGCGGGCGCATGCCCTTCAACGGACGCGCGCCGGCCAGTGCGCCTTCCCAGTACGGCGGACGGCGGATGTAGGTGCTCATCTCGCGCCAGTCGTACAGCGGCGTGACTTTCGGGCCGGTGTCTTCGTGGACGGCGAACATCGGAATGTAGACCTGACGGAACTGCTCAGGCTTGACCGAAGACTTCACCACGGCGTCGATTTCTTCATCGCTCGGCCAGATATCTTTCAGGCGGATTTCCTTGCCGTCGACCACGCCCAACACATCCTTCTCGATGTCGAAACGGATGGTCCCGGCGATGGCGTACGCCACCACCAGCGGCGGCGAAGCGAGGAACGCCTGCTTGGCGTACGGGTGGATGCGGCCGTCGAAGTTGCGGTTGCCCGAGAGCACGGCGGTGGCATACAGATCGCGGTCGATGATCTCTTGCTGGATCAGCGGATCGAGTGCGCCGGACATGCCGTTGCAGGTGGTGCAAGCGAAGGCGACAACGCCGAAACCGAGCTGCTCCAGTTCAGTGGTCAGCCCCGCTTCGTCGAGGTACAGCGCGACGGTTTTCGAACCCGGTGCCAGCGAGGATTTCACCCACGGCTTGCGCGTCAGGCCAAGCTTGTTGGCGTTGCGCGCGAGCAGGCCGGCAGCGATGACGTTGCGCGGGTTGCTGGTGTTGGTGCAACTGGTGATGGCGGCGATGATCACCGCGCCGTCAGGCATTTGCCCCGGCACGTCATCCCACTGCCCGGAGATGCCTTTGGCCGCCAGATCCGACACTGCAACGCGAGCGTGCGGGTTGCTCGGGCCGGCCATGTTACGCACCACCGAGGACAGATCGAAAGTCAGGCCACGCTCGTATTGCGCGCCTTTCAGGCTGTCGGCCCATAGGCCGGTGAGCTTGGCGTATTGCTCGACGAGCTGCACTTGCTGATCTTCACGACCGGTGAGTTTCAGGTAATCGATGGTCTGCTGGTCGATGTAGAACATCGCCGCCGTAGCGCCGTATTCCGGGGCCATGTTGGAAATGGTCGCGCGGTCGCCGAGGGTCAGCGCCGCTGCGCCTTCGCCGAAGAACTCCAGCCATGCGCCGACGACTTTCTGTTTGCGCAGGTATTCGGTCAGCGCCAGCACCATGTCGGTGGCGGTGATGCCCGGTTGCAGCTTGCCGGTCAGTTCGACGCCAACGCTTTCCGGCAGACGCATCCACGACGCGCGACCGAGCATCACGCTCTCGGCTTCAAGGCCGCCAACGCCGATGGCGATCACGCCCAACGCATCGACGTGCGGGGTGTGACTGTCGGTGCCGACGCAGGTGTCGGGGAACGCCACGCCTTCACGCACCTGGATCACCGGCGACATTTTCTCCAGGTTGATCTGGTGCATGATGCCGTTGCCCGGCGGGATCACATCAACGTTCTTGAAGGCCTTTTTGGTCCAGTTGATGAAGTGGAAACGGTCTTCATTGCGCCGGTCTTCGATGGCGCGGTTTTTCTCGAACGCCTGCTTATCGAAACCGCCCGCTTCCACCGCCAGCGAATGGTCGACGATCAATTGCGTCGGCACTACCGGGTTGACTTGCGCCGGGTCACCGCCCTGCAAGGCGATCGCGTCGCGCAGGCCAGCGAGGTCGACCAGCGCGGTCTGGCCGAGAATATCGTGGCAGACCACACGCGCCGGGAACCACGGGAAGTCGAGGTCGCGTTTGCGTTCGATCAGTTGCTTGAGAGAGTCGGTGAGCGTGGCCGGGTCGCAGCGACGCACGAGGTTTTCCGCCAGCACGCGGGAGGTGTACGGCAGGGTGTCGTAACTGCCGGGCTGGATCGCTTCGACAGCCGCGCGAGCGTCGAAATAATCCAGAGGACTGCCGGGCAGGGTTTTGCGCAATTCTGTGTTCATCGGGTCAGGACTCGGGTCACGGTGGTTGCAAAGGGTGGGCAGACGCCAGACTCAAAATTCACACCTTCCCTTGTAGGAGTGAGCCTGCTCGCGATAGCGGTAGATCAGTCGACATCGATGGTGAATGTCAGTCCGTCATCGCGAGCAGGCTCACTCCTACAGGGATTAGCGGTGATCTTGCGCTCCGGGTCAGCTCACCATTTCAGCGACGTTCGATTGGCACGAACTTGCGCTGTTCGACGCCGACGTACTCGGCGCTTGGACGGATGATGCGGTTGTTGGCGCGCTGTTCGAACACGTGCGCAGCCCAGCCGGTCAGGCGCGAGCAAACGAAGATCGGCGTGAACAGCTTGGTCGGGATGCCCATGAAGTGGTACGCCGAGGCATGGTAGAAATCGGCGTTCGGGAAGAGTTTTTTCTGTTCCCACATGGTCTTGTCGATGGCTTCGGAAACCGGGAACAGCACCTTGTCACCGACTTCGTCAGCCAGCTGTTTCGCCCAGCCTTTGATCACTTCGTTGCGTGGATCGCTGTCCTTATAGATCGCGTGGCCGAAGCCCATGATCTTGTCCTTGCGCTCAAGCATGCCGAGGGTGCCTTTGATCGCCTCTTCCGGCGACGAGAAGCGTTCGATCATTTCCATCGCTGCTTCGTTGGCGCCACCGTGCAGCGGGCCGCGCAGCGAACCAATGGCGGCGGTGACGCAGGAATACAGATCGGACAACGTCGAGGCGCAGACGCGGGCGGTGAAGGTCGAGGCGTTGAATTCGTGCTCGGCGTAAAGGATCAGCGAGACGTTCATCACTTTGACGTGCAGTTCGCTTGGCTTCTTGTCGTGCAACAGATGCAGGAAGTGGCCGCCAATGGTCGGCTCGTCGCTGACACAATTGATGCGCTTGCCGTCGTGGCTGAAGCGATACCAGTAGCACATGATCGCCGGGAACGCGGCGAGCAGGCGGTCAGTCTTGTCGCGCTGCTCGGAGAAGTCTTTCTCCGGTTCGATATTGCCAAGGAACGAGCAACCGGTGCGCATCACGTCCATCGGGTGGGCGTCGGCGGGGATGCGTTCGAGCACTTCCTTCAGCGCTTGCGGCAGGTCGCGCAGCTTGCTCAGCTTGCTCTGGTATTCGTCGAGTTGTGCCTGGGTCGGCAGTTCGCCGTAGAGCAGCAGGTACGCGACTTCTTCAAATTGTGCATCGGCTGCCAGTTCGCGCACGTCGTAGCCGCGATAGGTCAGCCCGGCACCGGCCTGGCCCACGGTGGACAGTGCGGTTTGCCCGGCAACCTGGCCACGGAGCCCGGCGCCACTGAGTACTTTTGCTTCGGCCATTGTGTTCTCCAATCTTGAATTTGTTAGGGAGTGTGGCGAAAAGATCGCAGCCTCGTTGCACTCGACAGCTCCTACAGGGATCTGTGTAGGAGCTGCCGCAGGCTGCGATCTTTTGATCTTTATTTCTTCGCGGCAAACAACGCATCGAGCTTCTGCTCGAAGGTGTGGTAATCGATGCGATCGTAAAGCTCCATGCGAGTCTGCATGGTGTCGATGACATTCTGCTGCGTGCCATCGCGGCGGATGGCGGTGTAGACGTTTTCCGCCGCCTTGTTCATCGCGCGGAACGCCGACAGCGGATACAGCACCAGCGACACATCGGCGCCGGCCAGTTGCTCGGTGGTGTACAGCGGCGTCGCGCCGAACTCGGTGATGTTGGCCAGGATCGGCGCTTTCACGCGGTTGGCGAACAGCTTGTACATCTCCAGTTCGGTGATGGCTTCCGGGAAGATCATGTCGGCGCCGGCCTCGATGCACGCGGCAGCGCGATCGAGTGCCGATTCCAGACCTTCCACCGCCAGCGCATCGGTGCGCGCCATGATCACGAAGCTGTCATCGGTACGCGCATCAACCGCAGCCTTGATGCGATCGACCATTTCCTGCTGGCTGACGATCTCTTTGTTCGGACGGTGGCCACAACGCTTGGCGCCAACCTGATCCTCAATGTGAATCGCCGCCGCGCCAAACTTGATCATCGACTTGACGGTGCGCGCCACGTTGAATGCCGACGAGCCGAAACCGGTGTCCACATCGACCAGCAGCGGCAGATCGCAAACGTCGGTGATACGGCGCACGTCGGTCAGCACGTCATCCAGGCCGGTGATGCCCAAGTCCGGCACGCCGAGCGAGCCTGCGGCCACCCCGCCACCGGATAGGTAGATCGCCTTGAAACCGGCGCGCTTGGCCAGCAGCGCGTGGTTGGCGTTGATCGCGCCGACCACCTGCAATGGATGCTCGCTGGCGACCGCATCGCGGAAACGCTGGCCTGGAGTGCTGTGCTTGGAACTCATGACTCACCTCGTTCAGTGGCTGTCTTATTGTGGGCGCCGTCCTGGTAATGACGGGCGATGTTGCGTTTCGAGGCGCCGATGTGACGGCGCATCAACAATTCCGCGAGCTCGCCGTCACGGTCGGCGATGGCATCGAGAATCCGGTGGTGTTCGGCAAACGCCTGACGCGGGCGGTTCGGTGTGGTGGAAAACTGGATGCGGTACATGCGCACCAGTTGATACAGCTCGCCGCAGAGCATCTGCGTCAGCGTACGGTTGCCGCTGCCCTGGATGATCCGGTAATGGAAGTCGAAATCGCCTTCCTGCTGGTAATAGCCGACGCCAGCCTGAAACGCCGCGTCGCGCTCGTGGGTTTCCAGCACGCGGCGCAGTTCGTCGATTTCTTCGACGCTCATGCGCTCGGCCGCCAGACGGCAGGCCATGCCTTCGAGGGATTCGCGGATTTCGTAGAGTTCGAGCAATTCGGCATGGCTGAGCGATACCACCCGTGCGCCGACATGCGGTACGCGCACCAGCAGGCGCTGGCCTTCGAGACGATGGATCGCCTCACGTAACGGCCCGCGGCTGATGCCGTAGGTGCGCGCCAGCTCCGGCTCGGAGATCTTGCTGCCTGGCGCGATCTCGCCTTTGACGATGGCCGCTTGAATGCGCCGGAAGACGTTTTCCGAAAGCGTCTCGGAATCGTCGCCGCTAATGACCGGGGGATCGAGTTGATCCAGCATGATTGTCGACACCTTTAAATCCAATGCGGCAAAAACTAGCCAATTCGCCCGCATCAGTCAAAGGATAAATAGGTATTGTCGACAATCGTCTAATAACCTTAAAAGATCGCAGCCTTCGGCAGCTCCTACAGGGCGCACGCAAATCCAATGTAGGAGCTGCCGAAGGCTGCGATCTTTTGATCTTTTATAGACCGGCCCAAGCGCTGGCGCCATAAACCCACCGTGCTAGAATGCCGCCCGCATTTGCTGGCCATTTGTACGGCTTGTCATAAAAAGCTGATAGGCACACGAAGGGCCTTGCGCAAGTTTTGCCAAGGACCTGAACCGAAAACGGAACGCTGCGCACCAGGATTTATGAGACTCAAGCCCTTCCCCACATTCTTTGCCCTGTTTTGCCTGCCCGGCCTCGCCGCCGCGGGGGAAAAAACCGTGTACGGCCTCAACGAATACGCTTCGCTTGACGGCATCAATCTGGAAGTCGCGGCCAAACTCGACACCGGCGCGAAAACCGCCTCGCTGAGTGCCCGCGACATTAAACGCTTCAAACGCAACGGCGAGTCCTGGGTACGTTTCTACCTGGCCATCGACGCCGCGCATTCGCACCCGATCGAACGGCCACTGGCCCGGGTCAGCAAGATCAAGCGCCGTGCCGGCGACTACGACCCGGAAGAAGGCAAGAAGTACACCGCCCGTCCGGTGATCGAGCTGGATATCTGCATGGGCACGGCAATGCGCAGCATCGAAGTGAACCTGACCGACCGAAGTGCGTTCCAATACCCGCTTTTGATTGGCTCCGAGGCGCTGAAACGCTTCGATGCGCTGGTCGACCCCAGTCTTAAATACGCTGCCGGCAAACCCGCCTGCACCATCGCCGCTCATACCGCCGAGTAATTTCCATGCGTTCTCTAACCTTCCACCTGAAAATCCTGATCACCATTCTGGTGCTGCTGGGCGTTTCGGTTACGGCCTATCAGATTTTCGTACTCGGCATCCCGGTGACCGAAGATGCGACCGACGACTTGTGGAACATCGACGCCAAGGTCGAGTTCGTCGCCAGCACCAAGGATCCGGTGAAGATCCAGATGTTCGTGCCGCCATTGAGCCGCGATTACGTCAGCCTCAACGAAAGCTTTATCTCCAATAACTACGGCGTCGCCGTCAACCGCGTCGACGGCAACCGCAAGGTGACCTGGTCGGCCCGTCGCGCGAAGGGCAACCAGACGCTTTATTACCGTCTGGTGCTGACCAAGCGTTACACCGCGGAAAAAACCAAGATCAAAGGCCCGACCTTCCGCGACAGCATCGCCATCGAAGGCCCGGAAAAAATCGCCGCCGAAGCCCTGCTCGCGCCGATCCGCCAGCACTCGGCTGACGTCGAAACCTTCATCGGCGAGGCGATCAAACGCGTCAACAACCTCAACGATGACAACGTGAAACTGCTGCTGGCCGGCGATCCGTCGACCGCGCACAAAGCCAAAATCGTTGAACTGCTGCTGTCCATCGCCCACGTACCGGTGGAAAAAGTCCACACCATCCGCCTCGTCGCCGATCAGCCGCAAATGCCCGAACTGTGGCTGCGCAGCTTCAACGGCAACGACTGGCTGTACTTCAATCCGGAAACCGGCGAGCAAGGCCTGCCGACCGACCGCCTGCTGTGGTGGACCGGCGATGAAAACCTGATCACCGTCGACGGCGGCAAGAAAGCCAACGTGACCTTCAGCCTGAACAACAGCGAGATGAACGCGATTCGTCTGGCCAAGCTGACCGACGAAAACACCGACGCCAACTTCCTCGAATACTCGCTGTACGGCTTGCCGCTGCAGACCCAGCAGACCTTCATGATCATGGTGATGATCCCGATCGGCGTGCTGGTGATCCTGATCCTGCGCAACCTGATTGGCCTGCAGACCCTCGGCACGTTTACCCCGGTACTGATCGCCCTCGCCTTCCGTGAAACGCAACTGGGCTTCGGCATTTTGCTGTTTACCGTGATTACGGCGCTGGGCCTGTCATTACGTTCTTATCTGGAACACCTGAAGTTGCAAATGCTGCCGCGACTGTCGGTGGTGTTGACCTTTGTCGTGGTACTGATCGCGGCTATCAGTCTGTTCAGCCATAAACTCGGTCTGGAGCGCGGCTTGTCCGTGGCACTGTTCCCGATGGTGATTCTGACCATGACCATCGAACGCCTGTCGATCACCTGGGAAGAGCGCGGCGCCAGCCATGCGATGAAAGTCGCGATTGGCACGCTGTTCGCCGCGTCCCTGGCGCACCTGATCATGACCGTGCCTGAACTGGTCTACTTCGTGTTCACCTTCCCGGCGATCCTGTTGATCCTGGTGGGCTTCATGCTGGCGATGGGGCGTTATCGCGGCTACCGCCTGACGGAACTGGTGCGCTTCAAGGCTTTCCTGAAGAAGGCTGACGCCTGATGTTCGGTTTCTGGAAGACCTGGAAGGCCCTGGAGGCGCGGGGCATCATGGGCATCAATCGGCGTAACGCCGACTACGTGCTCAAGTACAACAAGCGCAGTCTGTACCCGATCGTCGATGACAAGATCATCACCAAGGAGCGCGCCATCGCGGCCGGCATTCACGTGCCGGAACTGTATGGCGTGATCTCCACCGAGAAGGAAATCGACAAGCTCGGCGAGATCATCGGCGGGCGCAGCGACTTCGTGATCAAACCGGCCCAGGGCGCCGGCGGTGACGGCATCATCGTTGTCGCCGACCGTTTCGAAGGCCGCTACCGCACGGTATCGGGCAAGATCATTGCCCACGAAGAGCTTGAGCATCACATCTCAAGCATTCTTACCGGTTTGTACTCGCTGGGCGGCCATCGTGATCGGGCGCTGATCGAATACCGGGTAACGCCGGATCAGATTTTCAAAAGCATCAGCTACGAAGGCGTGCCGGACATTCGCATCATCGTGCTGATGGGTTATCCGGTGATGGCGATGTTGCGCCTGCCGACCCGGCAGTCCGGCGGCAAGGCCAACCTGCACCAGGGCGCCATCGGTGTCGGTGTCGATCTGGCGACCGGTCTGACCCTGCGCGGCACCTGGCTGAACAACATCATCACCAAACACCCCGACACCACCAACGCGGTGGACGGCGTGCAACTGCCCTACTGGGACGGTTTCATGAAACTCGCCGCTGGCTGCTATGAGCTGTGCGGGTTGGGTTATATCGGCGTGGACATGGTGCTGGATCAGGAGAAGGGTCCGCTGATTCTAGAGTTGAATGCGCGGCCTGGGTTGAATATTCAGATTGCCAATGATTGTGGGCTGACGTTGCGTACGCATGCGGTTGAAGCGCGGCTGGAAGAGCTGAAGGCGCGTGGGGTGACGGAATCGGTTGAAGAGCGCGTGGCGTTTACCCAGGAAATGTTTGGGCATATTCCTGCCGTAGAAGGCTGATCTCCCCCGATGATCGTTCCCACGCTCTGCGTGGGAATGCATCCCGTGACGCTCCGCGTCACAGTGGACGCAGAGCGTCCATGGCGGCGTTACCACGCAGAGCGTGGGAACGATCAGTAAAGCCCCCAATCGGCTCCCTTTCCCCCTCGCCCCCTTGGGGGAGAGGGCTGGGGTGAGGGGGTAGGCTTTTGATTTTGATCTGACAGCCGAGAGAGGACTACAATCCCCACCCCGCCTCCACGGCCGATCTGCCCCGCCCATGCTGACCTGTTCCGTACACCCGCTGCCCTACCGCGCCAATCCCGCCGACTACTTCGCGGCCATTCGCAACGCCCCCGGCGCCGTGCTGCTCGACAGTGGCCGCCCGAGCGCTGACCGTGGCCGTTATGACCTGCTCAGCGCTTGGCCGCTGGAACAACTGGCGGTATTGCCGGACGAGAGCGGCAGCCATTTCCTGCAACGTCTGCGTGACAATCTGAATCGCCTCGGTGAGGCTGATTTACCAGCGGGTTTCGAACTGCCATTCGCTGGCGGCTTGATCGGCTATCTGAGCTATGACTTCGGCCGGCATCTGGAAAACCTGCCGAGCCAGGCTCGCGATGATCTGCAATTACCGGATGCACGTTTTGGCCTGTACAACTGGGCACTGATCAGCGATCACCAGTCCGCCACCAGCCAATTGGTCTTCCACCCGTCGGTGATCGATAGCGAGAAGCAACGGCTGATAGCGCTGCTCACTCAGCCACACACAGACACATTGGTACCGTTCAAACTGAACAATCCGATGACCGCCGACCTCTCGCCCGACGATTACCGTCAGGCCTTCGAACGCATTCAGCATTACATCCAGGCCGGCGACTGCTATCAGGTCAACTTCGCCCAGCGCTTTCGCGCGGCGTGTCAGGGCGATCCGTGGCTGGCTTACTGCAAATTGCGCGAAGCCTGCCCCACGCCGTTCTCCGGCTTCCAGAGCCTGTCCGGTGGCGACGCAGTGCTGAGCCTGTCGCCCGAGCGCTTTGTCAAAGTCAGCCAGCGCCAAGTCGAAACCCGGCCCATCAAAGGCACTCGCCCCCGTGGCCTGACTCCAGCAGAAGATGCCGCCAACGCCGCCGAACTGCTGGCCAGCCCCAAGGATCGCGCAGAAAACCTGATGATCGTCGACCTGCTGCGCAACGACCTCGGGCGCACCTGCCGCATCGGCTCGGTGCGCGTGCCGGAGCTGTTCAGTCTGGAAAGCTATCCGAACGTGCATCACCTGGTCAGCAGCGTCACCGGTGATCTGGCGGATGATCGCGACGCACTGGATCTGATTGCCGGCAGCTTCCCCGGCGGCTCGATCACCGGCGCGCCGAAGATTCGTGCGATGCAGATCATCGATGAGCTGGAGCCGACCCGGCGCGGATTGTATTGCGGCTCGTTGCTGTACCTCGACGTGCGCGGCGAGATGGACAGCTCCATCGCCATTCGCAGTCTGTTGGTCAAGGATGGGCAGGTGTGCTGCTGGGGCGGTGGCGGGATTGTCGCGGATTCTGATTGGCAGGCCGAGTATCAGGAGTCGATTACTAAAGTCAGAATCCTCCTCGAAACCCTGCAAAACCTCTGAGCAATGATCGTTCCCACGCTCCGCGTGGGAATGCAGCCCGGGGCGCTCCGCGTCCCAAGCGGACGCGGAGCGTCCATTGAGGCATTCCCACGCAGAGCGTGGGAACGATCATCAGGTAGCCAGGCTTACAGGCTGAGGTCGCGGTTGGAGGCCTTTAAGAATTCCTGCTTCAACTCGGCAAAGCTGTGCACCGCCGGAAACTGCGGAAACTCGCGAATCACATTCTCCGGCGCATGAAACAGAATCCCCGCATCCGCCTCGCCCAGCATCGTCGTATCGTTATACGAATCCCCCGCCGCAATCACCCGGTAATACAGGCTCTTGAACGCCAGCACCGACTGGCGCTTGGGGTCTTTCTGCCGCAACTGGTAGCTGGTCACCCGCCCGGTTTCGTCAGTGATCAGACGATGGCAAAGCAAGGTCGGGAAGCCCAACTGACGCATCAGCGGCTGGGAAAACTCATAAAACGTATCCGACAGAATCACCACTTGAAAGCGCTCACGCAGCCAGTTGACGAACTCCACCGCGCCGTCGAGCGGCTTCAGCGTGGCGATCACTTCCTGAATATCGGACAGCTTCAAGCCGTGCTCGTCGAGGATGCGCAGACGCTGCTTCATCAGCACGTCGTAATCGGGAATGTCCCGGGTGGTGGCCTTGAGAGAGTCGATTCCGGTTTTTTCGGCGAAGGCGATCCAGATTTCCGGCACCAACACTCCTTCAAGATCCAGGCAAGCAATTTCCACAAGACACTCCCGTTTGTATTGATTATTTGAGTCGAGCGAGGCCGAACTCTAGCGGCTCAAATCCACTCGCGCAACGCACAGCGCACCCCGAGCCACGCAGCTTTTTGTTACCATCGGCCCCATATAGAGCGCCCAGCGCCACTGACCTGTAGGAAGCCGCCCTGATGAGTGCAACGTTCGACGTCGTGGAACTCGCCACGACCTATGCCAACAAATCCGCGCAAGACATCCTCAAACTCGCGTTTGCCGAGTTCGGCGATGACTTGTGGATATCTTTCAGCGGCGCCGAGGATGTGGTGCTGGTGGACATGGCCTGGAAGCTCAACAAAAACGTCAAGGTGTTCAGCCTCGACACCGGCCGCTTGCACCCGGAGACCTACCGCTTCATCGAGCAGGTGCGCGAGCACTACAAGATCGATATCGAAATCGTCTCGCCGGACTACACGAAACTGGAACCGTTCGTGAAGGAAAAAGGCCTGTTCAGTTTCTACAAGGACGGCCACGGCGAATGCTGTGGCATCCGCAAGATCGAGCCGCTGCGCCGCAAACTGTCCACCGTCAAAGCCTGGGCTACCGGCCAGCGCCGCGACCAGAGCCCCGGCACCCGCAGCGCCGTGGCGGTGATGGAAATCGACGGCGCGTTCTCCACGCCGGAACGCACCCTGTACAAGTTCAACCCGCTGGCGCAGATGACCAGCGAAGAGATCTGGGGCTACATCCGCATGCTCGAGCTGCCGTACAACAGCCTGCATGAGCGCGGCTTCATCAGCATTGGCTGCGAACCGTGCACCCGCCCTGTTCTGCCGAACCAGCATGAGCGTGAAGGTCGCTGGTGGTGGGAAGAAGCCACGCAGAAAGAATGCGGGCTGCATGCGGGGAATATCATCAGCAAGGCGTAACTCCCTGCCGCGCTGATTTCCCCCTGTAGGAGTGAGCCTGCTCGCGATAGCGGTTTATCATCCGATGATTTTTTTGGCTGATACACCGCTATCGCGAGCAGGCTCACTCCTACAAAGGTCACTAGCGACTCAATAAATGTGTACACACGAATGTCACCATCGGTGCCATTTATGTGTGCACTTTTTTGTTTCCGCGCCCTGAAAAGTTACATCCCGCCTGAAAACCCCTCGCTCTCGCCTTTCCTGAAAATCCCTCATCAAAAATAAATACCTGTTCAAACGGTCAATTTTTAACCACTTATTTTCAAAGACTTAGCGTGCATCGATAACTTTTCGAAATGAGCACAGCTGCGCATAGACCGCTAACTGGCACAAATCTGGCTTTAGTGCATACATGTTTTGTATACAAAACTGCAGAACATACCCACACTTTCGATCCGCAAGCCTGAAGCGCCCTATCCCGTACAGGCTGCAGATGCCCCGTAACCAGTGATGTTTTTCACTGCCGCGACGAAGATTTGTCGAGCCTGACGGCTTATGTACAGTCATCGCGGCCCTGAACATCAGGAGCCTGCCGGAATGCGTACAAGTCTCTCCAATAACATCGCGCTGAATCTGCCCGCCTCTCCCGTTACCCAACCGTTACCCCATGACGGACTCATCGAGCCGCTAAAACTCAGTCCGCGCCTGCACAATAGCGACCTGGCACCGACCAAGGCCGAAGGTCGACGCTGGGGCAAATACAGCATTTTCGCCCTGTGGACGAACGACGTGCACAACATCGCCAACTACTCCTTCGCCATCGGCTTGTACGCGTTGGGCCTGGGTGGCTGGCAGATTCTGTTGTCGCTGGGGATCGGCGCGGCGCTGGTGTATTTCTTCATGAACCTGTCCGGCTACATGGGACAGAAAACCGGCGTGCCGTTTCCGGTCATCAGCCGGATCAGTTTCGGCATTCACGGGGCGCAGATTCCTGCGTTGATCCGGGCGGTTATCGCCATTGCCTGGTTCGGTATTCAGACGTACCTGGCCTCGGTGGTCTTTCGCGTATTGCTCACAGCGGTACACCCCGGTTTCGCCGAATACGACCACAACTCGATTCTTGGCCTGTCGACTTTGGGCTGGGTGTGTTTCGTGGCGATCTGGTTCGTGCAACTGGCGATCCTTGCCTACGGCATGGAAATGGTGCGCCGCTACGAAGCCTTTGCCGGACCGGTGATTCTGCTGACCGTCGCTGCGCTTGCCGCGTGGATGTACTTCCAGGCCAACGCGACCATCGCCTGGTCGACTCGCGAGCCACTGACCGGTGGCGAGATGTGGCGCAACATCTTTGCCGGCGGCGCGTTGTGGCTGGCGATCTACGGCACGTTGATCCTCAATTTCTGCGACTTCGCCCGCTCTTCGCCATGCCGCAAGACCATAAAGGTAGGAAATTTCTGGGGTTTGCCGGTGAATATTCTGGTGTTCGCCGCGATTACTGTCCTGCTCTGCGGTGCACAATTTCAGATCAATGGCCGGATCATCGAGAGCCCGACCGAGATCATCGCCTCGATCCCCAACACGTTCTTCCTGGTGCTCGGTTGCCTGGCGTTTCTGATCGTCACAGTGGCGGTGAACATCATGGCCAACTTCGTCGCTCCGGCCTTCGTCCTCAGCAACCTGGCGCCAAAATACCTGACCTTCCGCCGCGCCGGGCTGATCAGCGCCACCATCGCCGTGTTGATTCTGCCGTGGAATCTCTACAACAGCCCATTGGTGATCGTGTACTTCCTGTCCGGCCTCGGCGCCCTGCTCGGCCCGCTGTACGGCGTGATCATGGTCGACTATTGGCTGATCCGCAAAGGCCGGATCAACGTCCCGCAGCTCTACAGCGAAGATCCCAACGGCGCTTATTACTACAGCCGCGGGATCAATTTCCGTGCGGTGGCGGCGTTTATTCCTGCGGCGCTGATCGCCATCGTCCTCGCGCTGGTTCCCGGTTTCCACAACGTCTCGCCGTTCTCCTGGCTGATCGGTGCGGGGATTGCCGGAATGCTTTACCTGATCATCGCCAAACGCCAGCCGCACTACGCCGACGTCAGTGGCGAATCCATTGCGGTCGACAACGTCTGCCATTAACTCCCTCGCGGCCCGGACTTCGGGTCGCAGAACTGCCCGCTATAAGGATTTCCCCATGCGTATTCTCGTGGTCAACGTCAACACCACCGAATCCATCACCGATGCCATCGCCCGCTCGGCGCAGGCTGTCGCTTCACCGGGTACTGAAATCGTCGGTTTGACGCCGTTCTTTGGCGCCGACTCGATTGAAGGCAATTTCGAAAGCTACCTGGCGGCCATCGCGGTGATGGATCGGGTGATGGCCTACGATCAGCCGTTCGATGCGGTGATTCAGGCCGGTTATGGCGAACATGGCCGTGAAGGTTTGCAGGAATTACTCAACGTTCCTGTGGTGGATATCACTGATGCGGCGGCGAGTACGGCGATGTTTCTCGGCCACGCGTATTCGGTGGTGACCACGCTGGATCGCACCGTGCCGCTGATTGAGGATCGGTTGAAATTGTCCGGTCTGTGGGATCGCTGCGCTTCAGTGCGTGCCAGTGGTTTGGCTGTTCTGGAGCTGGAACACGAGCCGCAGCGTGCGCTGGAAGCCATCGTGCAACAGGCGGAACTGGCGGTGACGCAGGATAAAGCCGAGGTGATTTGCCTGGGTTGCGGCGGCATGGCCGGGCTGGATGAACAGATTCGTCGACGTACCGGCGTGCCGGTGGTGGACGGCGTGACGGCAGCGGTGACGATTGCGGAATCGCTAGTGCGCTTGCGCTTGTCGACGTCGAAGGTGCGAACGTATGCGACGCCGCGACCGAAGAACATCATTGGCTGGCCGCGGCGGTTTGCCCGCTAGACCGCGTTATCGTTCATCGCGAGCAGGCTCACTCCTACAGGCGGACGCATTCCAATGTAGGAGTGAGCCTGCTCGCGATGGCCACACCTCGGTCTGATGCCTTGCTCAAATCGCACTGAACCGCCGCGCCAACCCCCGCTCCGCAAACTGCTCAATCACAAAATCCACAAACGCCCGCGTCTTGCCCGGCAACAACTTATGCTCGGCGTAGTAAATCGAAATATTGCCATCATCGACAAACCAGTCCGGCAACACCCGCTGCAGCCTCCCTGACTCCAGATACCCCACCGCAAACGGCATGCTCACCAGCGCAATCCCCAAGCCTTGCGCCGCCGTCCTGCAAGCGGCCTCGGAATCACTCATGGTCATTCGCGCCTTGAGCGTCAACGGCCGACAATTCTGCGGATTGCGCCCGGTCAATTGCCAAGAACGCACACGCCCGGTTTGCGGCGAGCGGATCAGAATGCCGTCGTGATGGCTGAGGTCGTCCGGCTCGGCGATCACGGGATTAGCCTGTAAATAGTCGGTGGACGCGACCAATATCCGATGCGCCGGGCTCAACTTGCGTGCGATCACGCCTTGCGGCAGTTCGAAACCGCCACCGATGGCCGCATCAAAGCCCTGGGCGATCAGATCGACCTGTCGATTATCGAAATGCCAGTCCGGGTTGATCGCCGGATATCGCCGCAAAAACTCTCCGAGCATCGGCACGATGTGCAGACAGCCGAACGCTGCGCCCATGCTCACCTTCAGAGTTCCCGCCGGAAGCCCTTCGACACTGGACAGATTGGCCACGGCATTTTGAATAGTGGTCAGGCTGCCACTGACCTGATTGAGGAAAAGTTGTCCGGCCTCGGTTAGCGTCAGGCTGCGTGTACTACGCTGGAACAGCCGTACGCCAAGCCGCACTTCAAGCTTGGCCACACTCTTGCCGACTGCCGCCGGGGTCAGACTCAAGCGCCGCGCGGCTTCGGCAAAGCTGCCGACCTCGGCACTGCGCACGAAGCATTCGATGCTGCTGAAGGTTTCCATGATCGCCACTATAAACTTCTGGTTTACACAGACTATAGCAATCATGGTCTACACAGTTGTCGATACCAAGCCGATACTCGCCACCAATACCAAGGCACTCCCGCCTTGAACACTCTGGAGATCGAACATGACCACTCAACACCTCAGCGGTAAAGTCGCTCTGATTCAAGGCGGTTCCCGTGGTATCGGCGCTGCCATCGTCAAACGTCTCGCCGCTGAAGGCGCTGCAGTAGCCTTCACTTACGTCAGCTCCGTCGCGAAAGCTGAAGAGTTGCAAAACAGCATCACCGCCAACGGTGGCAAAGCTCTGGCGATCAAAGCCGACAGCGCCGATGCCGCCGCCATTCGCCACGCCGTCAACGCCACCGTCGAAGCCTTTGGCCGAGTCGATATTCTGGTTAACAACGCTGGCGTACTGGCCGTCGCACCACTGGAAGACTTCAAACTCGAAGACTTCGACCAGACTGTGGCGATCAACATTCGCAGCGTATTCATCGCCTCGCAGGAAGCCGCCAAACACATGGGCGAAGGCGCACGCATCATCAACATCGGCAGCACCAACGCCGACCGCATGCCCTTCGCCGGCGGCGGTGTGTATGCGATGAGTAAATCGGCGCTGGTCGGTTTGACCAAAGGCCTGGCCCGCGATCTTGGCCCTCGCGGCATCACCGTCAACAACGTGCAACCTGGCCCGGTCGACACCGACATGAACCCGGCGCAGGGTGACTTCGCCGAAAGCCTGATCCCGCTGATGGCCGTCGGTCGCTACGGTAAAGCCGAGGAAATCGCCAGCTTCGTCGCTTATCTGGCGGGCCCGGAAGCCGGTTACATCACCGGTGCCAGCCTGACCATCGACGGTGGTTTCGGCGCCTGATTGTTTCCGAATCGCCTGAACGAAAAACGCCGCCCCTCTTTTTACAGAGGGGCGGCGTTTTTCTGTGTCAGGTGTTCAAGCCCATTCCAGCGCCGGCAAGCCGCAGACACTCGGTGTGAAGGCTTTCAGCGTACGAAGAATCCCGTCAGCGTGTGCGTATTTTTCATCGGCCATGGCCGCATCAGGGATGGCGATGGCAGTCATCCCGGCGGCTTTCGCGGCGGTCACGCCAAATGGCGAATCCTCGAACACCAGACAATCTTCAGGTGCAACGCCCAGACGCCGGGCAGCAGTGAGGAAAATGTCCGGAGCAGGTTTAGCTGCGCCGACTTCCGGGTCGTCCGCCGTAACGATGTAATCAAACAACGCAAACCAGTCGCGGTGCAGCGTGGTTTTCTGGCCAAACGACTGGCGCGACGAACTGGTGCCCACCGCGATGGGAATGTTGTGCGCCTTGAGGTGACGGATCAGTTCCTCGGCACCCGGCATCGCTTGCGCAGTGGGAAAACGCTCACGCATCAATGGCTCGCGGATCACCAGAAATTCTTCGGCGGTGATCGGCAGATCCAGCGCCTGCACCACGTAGTTCGCCAGATCGTTGGCACCGCGACCGATGATGTTCTGCTTGACGCTCCAGTCGAAGGTGCGCCCGTAACGCTGGGCAATCAGCGAGGTGACCTCGGTGTAAATGCCCTCGGTGTCCAGCAGCAAACCGTCCATATCGAAAATCACGGCCTTGATCGGGCCGAACGCCTTCAGCGGTGCATTCATCATCGGATCCGTTAAAAAAGACATCCCAGGCGCCTGAAGCAGGTCGCTGCTCGGATCTGATTAAAGGGTTCAGCAGCATAACGAGCGCGAAGGACATTGGGCAACGGGCAATCTCCGTTGAACCGATGAACTACTCGCAAGCATTTAGCGAAACATCCTACAGGCATCACCTACTTACCCGACTTCTTTCCTTTTTCATCCCCAGCAAAGTCCCCGCACCTTTTTTGACGTGCGCGAGAGACTGCGAATGCTTGAGACCGATCGGTTACTGGCCCTGAACAACAGCATCGGCCTGCTGGTAGTTGCAGCGCTCAATCCCCGGCATCCGGATTTTGAAAGCCTGATCAGGGAGTTTCGCCTGTGCCTCAACGACTACGAGGCCTGGGCCGAGCAGTTCTGGACCGGGACGGCGCTGGATGCCGAACAAGTGTTCACCGTCGGCAACGACGTACGCCTCAGCGCACCGATCAAGTCTCGTCAACCGATCAGTTCATCGGTGGCGATGTGTCCGGCCAGCGGGCCGTTGACGCTGGTGCACATGTTCGACGCGGCTCGGTTCGTGCCGATCGGCGATACCCCGGTAACACTCGAACCGGTGCTGGCTGAAATCGACGGCGTCCTGACCTTTGGCGAGCCGCTGTACTACACCATCGGTTCGAGCGGCATTCTGCAAGTGGCCGACTGCGATCGGGGCCAGCGTTATCGCATCACCTTCTTTCCCGATGTTTGCGCCGAGCATGTGCGGACGCTGTATGCCTCCTACGAGGCAACGCTCGCCCATCTGGAAGGTTGGCTGCGTGACGAGTGGACTGGGTTTCAGCCGCAGTGGAAGGAGTTTTCCAGCGCCGGATTTCTTGACCGTTATGGTCAGTTGCAGCAGGCAGACTGGCGCGGATTCGAGAATGTCCTGAACGGGGTTTGGGATGACATCAAGCAACTGTTCGCTCTCCTCGCCGACTTGCAGGCCAACAGCGAAAAACTCCTGGACTACCTGAGCCCGGTTGAACTTGCGGCGCTGCTGCAAGCCTCCAGCGAAGCCATCGCCAACGCTTTGCTGATGCTCAGTGATGAGCCGCTGCTGTTCATTCATCTGGCGGCATTTACCAGTTGGCTGAAGATGTTGCCACCGCAGTACCTGGCGGAAGTAGTCGCCGAAGTTCGCGTCGAACTGCTGATCAGCTTTCTGTTGATGAGGGTGTGTGGCGGCGTCGGTGTGCAGATGCGCTTGAGCAGCAAGGTATTGGCGAAGATCAAGTCGCCGCGGGCGCGGGAATGGTTGACGGCTTCGGCGTCGCGGTTGGCGGAGCTGAACCCGGCGTCCGAGCTGAGCGGGCATGCGCGCGTGCTGAAGCCGCTCGCGGTTAACGCGCGTGATGTCGAGTTGAAACCGACGCCAGCCATTGCGTTGAACATTCGCCAGGCTGACTCCATGGTTTTGAAGGTGGCTAATCCCCTGCCTATCGCGCGGGACAAGTCACGCGGCATGGCTCAATTGCAGCGGCATGAGCATCACGATGACTCACCCGATCAAGCAAAAAACCCCAACGGCGACAGCGCCGATTGCGTACCGCTGACCTGCACCGATGGTTGTCCGGTGTCGATGGTCACCGGCGAAGAACTGCTGACCCTGACCGATGCGGTGCTCGATGGCGTGCTGCCGTTCGGGTTCACCCGGTTGTATCGCTCGAGCGCCGTCGAGATCGATGTCGGGCTGGGCTTTGGCTGGAGCCATTCGCTGGCGCATCGGCTGGAG